>JBCBTA010000477.1:0-1119 GCA_039818905.1 Planctomycetota bacterium | reverse complement strand
CGACCAGATCGATCGTGTCGTCGATGCGATCGATGATTGCTGCGGCATCGAAGAGGTCGCCATCGGTCGGCTCGACCCAGCGCACATCGGCCCGGCTGCGCTCGTGGTACACGCGCAGGATGAAGTCGATCGAATCGAACTCGCCACGCGTCGCGAGCACCCGCGGCGTGCGCGTCTCCATCGCATTGAGCACCGCCCGCAGCCCCTGGCCGGCGCTGGTCTTCGGGACGATCGCATCGGCCCGCTCCCAGCCGATGAGTGATGCGATGTTGCTGCGGAATCGTTCGATCTCCGCGAGCCACGTATCCCATGCCCCGCCAAGATCGCGGTACCACAGATTCAGGGCCTCGAGCACATCGAGGGCCATGCGGTCCGGTGCACGTCCCAGCGAGTGATTGGCCAGATATATCGGAGGACGCCCGAGTCCTGGGTGGTCGGGCCGATCAAGGGCACGCGAGAAGAGCGGAAACACGAGTCCACGCAGCATCTGCTCGGTGAGGGGGCCGTCAATCACCGTCCGATCTCCGTTCGTACGTCCCAGAGTTCCGTGAAGATCCGCGTATCGACCGCCTGCTTGAGGAACGCCACACCAGACGAGCCGCCCGTGCCTCGCTTGTAGCCAATGATGCGCTCGACCGTCTTCATGTGACGGAAGCGCCACAGGCTGAATGACTCCTCGATGTCAATCAGCTTCTCCGCCATCTCGTAGGCATCCCAGTGCGCTGACGGATCCTCGTAGATGGTCTTGAATACCGCGACGACGCCATCGTGAGGCTCATGCGGCTGCGCGAAGTCGCGTTCCACGGCTTCCTGCGGCACGGGCATGCCGCGCCGATGCAGGAAGCGCAGGAACTCGTCGTAGATGCTTGGATTGCGCAAGGCATCCTGCAGGACGCCGAGGATTTGCGGCACGTGACCGAAGACGCGCAGCGCATTGGTGTCCTTGTTCCCGAGAAGAAATTCGATCAGCCGGTACTGGTGCGACTGGAAGCCACTGGCCGGGCCCAGCACGTCACGGAACTGGGCGTACTCCGTCGGCGTCAGCGTCTCCAGCACGGCCCATTGACTGAACAGCTGGTACTGGATGTGCTTCACCCGTGCGAGGATCTTGAAGCACGG
>JBCBTA010000476.1:0-1216 GCA_039818905.1 Planctomycetota bacterium | reverse complement strand
CCGCAGCAGCCGCCGATGAGACCGACGCCGTCGGCTTCGACGAACTTCTGCACCGCCTCGGCCATGGGCGATGGACGCAGCGGATACTCCGTCCGTCCCTCGACGAGCACGGGCAGCCCTGCATTGGGATACACCGACACCGTGCGCGGCCAGTACCTGCCCAGCCACTGCACGTACTCGCTCATCTCCGTCGGCCCCGTCGCACAGTTGAGCCCCAGCGACAGGATCGGGTAGTTCTTCAGCGCGTGTGCCGCCGCTTCGATCGACGCGCCGGTCAGCATGGTGCCGGTCTGCTCGATGGTGACACTCACCATGATCGGGATGTCATCGACGGACCTGCCCTTTTCATCCAGCGCCGCAAGACAGGCGTTGACCGCGCACTTGACCTGCAGCAGGTCCTGGCAGGTTTCAAGGAGCAGCGCATCGACACCACCGTCGATCAGACCGCGCACCTGCTCGCGGTACGAGTCGAACAGCGTGTCCCAGTCGGTCTGGCCGAGCGTGATGAGCTTGGTGCCGGGTCCCATCGAGCCCAGCACGAAGCGCGGCTTGTCCGACGTGCTGTGCGCATCGCACGCGGCTCGGGCGACCTCGGCGGACTTCTTCGCCAGCTCATAGGTCTCGTCCTGCAGATCGAACTCGGCCAGCACCAGCTTGTTCGCGCCGAACGAATCCGTCTCCACGCAGTCGGCGCCAACGGCGAGGTACGACTCGTGGATCTCCTGGATGACGTCCGGGCGCGTGCGGACCAGGATGTCCGTGCAGTTCTCGCAGCCGCAGTAGTCGTGCTCCAGCGACAGATCGCGCTCGTAGATGCTGGTGCCCATCGCGCCGTCGAGCACGAGGACGCGGCGGGCCAGTTCGCTTGCGAATCGGGACATGAAGTGCACTGCTCCTGTGGCCAACGGACGCCGACCCACTCCGGCGCTCATCGCATTGTCGTACTATATCCGTGTTTCCGCAAATACGGATGAAATCCATCCGGTGGCTTGGCACGGCAACCGGAATCCGCCGCCCCGCTATCATCGGTCCCCTCTCCCCTCATGGAGGCACCCATTCCGTGTCTGATGCTGCGATCGCCATCGAGGGCGTCACAAAGCGGTTCCGCGACAAGACAGCCGTGGATGGCCTGGACCTGGTCGTGCCCTCAGGCAGCCTCTGCGGCTTCCTGGGCCCCAACGGTGCGGGCAAGACCACCACGATCCGCATGATCATG
>JBCBTA010000475.1:0-1262 GCA_039818905.1 Planctomycetota bacterium | reverse complement strand
ACAGGAAATGACGTCGGTGTAGCCCTCAGTCACGATGGCCGTCCGCTCGCCCTGCATCGCCCGGACGCCCTGGCGGAGCCCGAAGAGTGATTTGGACTTGTGGAAGAGGGCTACACCGACGTCATTTCCTGTCATCAGGTAGGGATCTGTCACGCCGTCGCCACGCTGGGCACGGCGCTGACCGAGGGGCACGCGGCGATGCTTCGCCGCCTGTGCGACACGGTCATCGTCCTGTTCGACGGCGACGAAGCGGGACAGCGGGCGGCGGACCGTGCCTTCGAGGTCTTCTTCAAGGCCCCGGTCGATGTGAAGGTCGCGACGCTGCCGCCGGGCGATGATCCGGACACGCTCCTCAAGCAGGAGGGCGGCGTCGAGCGGTTCCAGCAGATGATCGAGACCGCGACCGATGCCTTCACCCACCGATTTGAGCGGCTCGAGGGCGAACTTCGGGCCTCGGGACGGGCCATTGGCAGCGAGGGGCGGACCCGTGCGGTCGAGACATTCCTCGACCGGCTGGTGGAGCTTGGGCTCCATGACCTGTCGTTTATGCGTCAGAGCGCGGCGGTGCGCCGCTTGGCGAGTCTCGGCGGCGTTGGCGAAGAAGCGGTGCGCCGGTCGATGAAGACCCGCCGCGTGCGGACCGGCGGATCATCCGGCGCGTCATCGGATGCAACGACGGAGCGGGTGGAGCCGAAAACGGCCCCCGAGCACGCATTGGGATGCCTCCTCGCGGATCCGAGGCTGGCTGAGATTTCTCGGCAGGAGGCGGCGGACATCCTGGATCCGGGGCTCTACGCTTCGGGCCCGATCCGTTCGGTGGTGGAACAACTTGCAGGGATGATGGACCGGGGCGAATCGATCGCTCTGGATCGCCTGGATGGCGCATCGGAGCGTGCCGTTGCAATCGCGTTCGCGCGTTCCGTGGAGTCGATTACGGATGGGGTGCGTCTTCAGGCGCACTTCGAGGAGTCATGCCGCGGCGTGCAGCGCCGTCGGCATGCGACGCCGGCGGGAGCTGGTGACGATGACGCGATGACGGTTCGTCTGCGTCGTCTGGAGGAAGAGAGGGAAGCGCGACGTCGGGACGGCGGCATCAAGGCCGTCCTGCCACGACCGAGCGCATGAAACATGGTGTCGGCGTCCCCGGACGTCGGCAGGTGCGGTGAGAACGGATTCTGAGAGCCAAGGGAGGCTTATCACAGTGGTTTGTGACCTTCACCCGGCGCTGTACGAACTTGTCGAACTCGGACGCAAGCGTCGTT
>JBCBTA010000474.1:0-1328 GCA_039818905.1 Planctomycetota bacterium | reverse complement strand
TGCGCTGGTCGCCAACGAGGACGGTCGAGCAGCTGCATCGAACTCGACCGTCCACGTCGAGCGATTCAACGTCAACGGACTCGACACTCGCCTTACGGTTGAAGCGCCTCTCGAAGGGTTTGACGATCGCATCGGTGCACTTGCACGCGAAGCCGTGATTTTCGGTGTCGTGGTACTGGCCGTATCCGTCATCGCTGCACTGATCCTCGCGCGCCACCTCAGTCGCCGCATCAACAGCATCAGCCGCGGAGCCGCGCGATTCGCTGCGGGCGATCTGCGTCACAGAATCCCACAGCCGCCGAGCACGGAGCTCGCATCGCTGTGCGGAGCACTCAACGAGATGGCCGCGCAGCTCAGCACACAGATCACCATGCTGCGCACGCAGCGAAATGAACAGGAAGGCATCCTGCGATCCATGGAGGGCGGTGTCGTCGCCATCTCCGCCGATCAGCGGATCCTCAGGATGAACCGTGCAGCACGACGACTGCTCGGCGTCGAGGAGACCGACGTTCGTGGCAAGAACCTCTCGGATATCGTCCGCGAGGGAGCAGTCCTGCAGTTTGCAGCCGACGCCATCGCTGATCCGACACGCCGGTCGCAGGAGTTTCAGCTAACGACGCCGACTGACGCCGTGGTCCGCGCCACCAGCGGCGCATTGCTCGACGCCGAGGATGAGCCCGTCGGAGCGATTCTCCTCCTCGACGACGTGACACAGATCCGTCGCTTGGAGTCGATGCGCAGTGATTTCGCGGCAAATGTGTCGCACGAACTTCGAACCCCGATCACCAACATCAAGGGCTACACGGAGACGCTGCTCGAGACCGATGCAGAAAACGTCGAGCTGCGTCTGAACTTCCTGAAGGTCATCGCACGCAATGCCGAGCGGCTCGGCGCCATCGTCGATGACATGCTCGCGCTGACCAACCTGGAGCGCACCGACGGCGGCGCTCTGCCGACGTCGCCGACGGCGGCTTGGCTGCTCGTGGACAACGTTCGACAGCAGCTCGGCCCCGATGCGGAAGCCAAGAAGATCACGCTCGAGACGGACGTGCCGCGCGATCTCCGCGTGCAGGTCAACCCCCGGCTTGCCGAGCAGGCGCTGGTCAACCTCGTCTCGAATGCGGTCAAGTACAGCCCCGAGGTCACCAAGGTGACCATCAGCGCCGGCCCATCACAGCTCGCGGGTGGAAGAGCAGGCGTCGAGTTCCTGGTGGCCGACGAAGGACCCGGCATCAGCCCCGACCATTTGCCCCGCCTGTTCGAGCGGTTCTATCGCGTCGATAAGGCCCGCAGTCGAGAAGAGGGAGGGACTGGTCTGGGCCTGGCGA
>JBCBTA010000473.1:0-1615 GCA_039818905.1 Planctomycetota bacterium | reverse complement strand
GATCGCGCAGGTGCAATCCTGTGACGGGCAGCAGAAGCTGCTCGCCGCGGTCTCGATGGATACGCCACCGGAGCTTCTCGAGAACGACCAGGAGCGACTGACGTTCCAGGCGGACTCGATGGCAAAGCTCATGCGTGGCGTCGGCTTCAAGGGCAAGCGTGCCCAGTGTGCCGTCTCGGCACTCGGCACGGTCGTCCAGAGCGTGCAGGTGCAGAAGATGCCCGGCGTTCCCCTGGCCGACATGGTCAAGGAGCAGCTTCGGCTGGTGACCGGTCGTGATCCGCGCAGCATGATCGTGCGCTGGCACGAAGTCGGCGAGGTCAGTCGCGGCGGGCACAAGCGGACCGAGGTGCTGTGCATCGCGATGCCGCGCGAGCTCGTCATGGGCCACATGAAGCTCATGCGGGCCGCCAAGCTGGAACCGGTCGGGATCCACAGTGAGCACATGGCCGCGATGCGGTCGTTCGACTCGATCACGCGTCGCTCCGCTGATGCGGAGCTGACGTCGCTGTATGTCGATCTCGGCTATGGCACAACGAATGTGATGGTTGCGCACGGACGCGAGCTGGTCTTCGGCAAGACGCTCCACATCGGAGGTCGCGCGATGGATCAGGAGATCGCTCGTCGGGCGAACTGCACGACGGAGGAATCGCGGCGACGTCGGCGCGAACTGGCGTGGACGCCGTGCTGGTCCGCGGCGGCCAAGGCTCGTGCGGCGGCACCGGTGGCCGTCGGCGCCGCAGTCGAAGCCGATGCGCAGGCCGATGAGCCCGCGGAGGTGGCCGAGGAGCAGCAGGAGCGTCGCGGCGGTGCACCGATGTCGCAGGCCACGGCCCAGCCGGATCACCGGGAGGCGATGACCGACGAGCATCATCCCGCCGAGGCCCTGGAGGGCCTGACGGAGGAGCTGGGCATGTGTCTGCGGTACTACCGCGCACTGTTCCCTGGACGCCAGATCGGACGAACGGTGTTCGTCGGCGGCGAAGCGCGGCAGCTGGGGCTGTGCAAGCTCGTGGCCCGTGCGATGCGCCTCCCGGCGCAGGTCGCCGACCCGCTGACACCGCTGCAGCACCCGACGGAGAAGAGCGTGCGCGGCGTGGACCTCACCAGCCCGCAGCCGGGCTGGGCGGTGCCCATCGGGCTGTGCTGGTGCCCGACGGACTTGTAGACAGACGCGCCCGTTGCCGGGCGGCTGAAAGGACGCGTGATGATCAGGTTCTCCAAGGACCCCACCGCGAACGACGCGAGCTTCCTTCCCGACGATTACGTCGAGCGGAAGACCGAGCGCCGCACGAACCTCATCTCGGTCACGCTGTTCGTGATCGTGACGATGGGTGTGATCGGTGCGTTCTTCGTGACGAACCGTCAGTGGAACGACGTGAAGACGTATCAGCAGGCCATCAACGTTCGCTACACGCAGGCGGCGAAGGACATCGAGCAGCTCAAGGTGCTCGAGGGCCAGAAGAAGGACCTGCTGTCGAAAGCTGAGCTGACGACTGCATTGATCGAGAAGGTCCCGCGGTCGATCCTGCTCGCCGAGTTGATCAATCGCAGGCTTGATGCGCGTGCTCTCCATCTCGAATTCGAGAAGGACGACGCGCTTCGGCATGCGATT
>JBCBTA010000472.1:0-1661 GCA_039818905.1 Planctomycetota bacterium | reverse complement strand
GTGGAGGTCAAGACGCGAGCCATGACCGCCGAGGGTCGGTCGCTGCCGCCGGAGGTGAACATCACCGGGCACAAGCGTCGCAAGCTGCTGCTGCTGGCGGACGCCGAGTCGCGTCGGCGCGGGTGGGAGGACCGGCCGCGCAGGATCGACGTCATCACGGTCCGGTGCCCGCGGCGCGGCAAGCCAGACGTGCGGCATTTCGAGAGCGCAGTCGTCAGGACGCGTTGATCCGCTCGGCTCGCGCAGTGACGAGGTGCTGGGCCGAGGCGGGGTCCGCACCCGCTCGTCGGGCTGCGTCCTCAGCGAGACGCCGTTCGTCGATCTGCGCCGGGACGACGACGCTGAACATCGAGCCCCGTCCGACTTCGCTGACGAGCTGGATCTCTCCCTGCAGCATGTCGGCGAATTCACGCGCGATGGCAAGTCCGAGGCCAGTGCCCTGGTGGCTGCGCGTGTGCGCTTCTTCGAGTTGGCTGAACTTCTCGAAGATGAGGGCCTGTTTATCCGGCGGGATACCAGGCCCCGTGTCGAGCACACTCATGCGCAGGCGGAGCTCACCATCGGCGCCGAGCATGCGCTCTGCCCGCAGCGTGACTTCGCCGCCGTCGGGCGTGAACTTGACGGCGTTGCTGAGGAAATTGAAGGCGATCTGCTGAAACTTCTGCGGGTCCGTTTCGATGATGGGAAGGTCGGCCTCGTCCGGCTGATGGGTGAAGTCGGTACTGCCACCGGACTGCATCTGCAGGCTGAGGCTGATGTTCTTGCGGTCGGCGAGCGGGCGAATGAGCTGGATCAGACCCTCGCACGTCTCGATGACGTTCATGGGCTGGACGTGCACCTCGATGGTGCCGGCATCGATTTTGGCCATCGTGAGCAGCTCATTGATCATCTCCAGCAGTGTGTGGCCCGCGTTGACGATGTTCGAGAGATAGCGCTTGCGTTTCTCGAGGTTGGGTGTGGGCTCGTCGGCACTTTCGAGATCGCCAGTGACCATCTCCTGCAGGATCTCCGCGAAGCCGATGATCGAGTTCAACGGCGTGCGAAGCTCGTGGCTGATGTTGGCGAGGAACTCGCCCTTGAGACGGGCGGCCTCGTACAGCGCGACATTCCGCTCCGCGAGTTCGTTGAGCTTGAGATCGAGACTGCGATTGATGCCACGGAGCTGCGCCTGTTGCGACGTGAGGTTCTCCAGCATGCCGTTGAAGGTCTCGGAAAGCTGCTGGAACTCGTCACCTGTATGGATCTCCGAACGGACGTGCAGGTTGCCGGTCTTGACCTTCTCGGCAGTGTCGCGAAGCGCCCGCACGGGACCGAGGATGATGCGGGTGGTAATCAGATAGAAGACAAGAACCGCGAGCGCTCCGGCGCCGAGGCCGGCGCCGATCAGCAGCATGCGGTTGACGAAGATCTGGCTGGCGGCCACCGGCGAACGCCGCTCGATCACGAGCACGCCGCTGGGGCCGGAGGCTCCCGCGGACTCCTCGTCCACGACCAGGGCGTAGTGGTACAGGCGTTCGCCGTCGGCCCACAGCACCTCGATGTGCTCGGTGGGGGCATCCTCGGCGGCGAACTTGCGCCGGGCGGTCGCGTGAAAGCCGTCCCCGAACGTCGCCGCGGCCCACTCCTCGGTGTTGTAGAAGCGGATGCGCAGAGCCCGCTCC
>JBCBTA010000471.1:0-1685 GCA_039818905.1 Planctomycetota bacterium | reverse complement strand
CTTGGGGCGGGGGCCGGTGTACTGCACGACGAGTTCGATCAGCGGCCGCGGCACACCGGGCGCAAACTCGATGCGCCACCACTTCTCGCCGGTCGAATACCCATCGACGCGGGTCTCGGTGATCTCGATGCCTTCGAGCTCCACCCGCGGCGTCAGCGGGTCGGGCCGCCATGCTGTCTGTCTGGTGCCGAAGCGCTCACCCTCGACGCGAAGCGTATCCAGCTTCACCGTGCCGCGTTCGGCGTCGTACTCCAACGCCATGCGGCTGTTGCCGAGGGCATCTCGGCGAGCAACGACGCTCAGCATGCTGGTGAGGTCTGTCACCGTGGCTTCAGCCCGGCGGCGCTCCGTCGTCAGCAGGCGCGGTGCCACCAATCCGGCGAGGACGCCGAGCAGCACCACCACCACGATCAGCTCGATGAGCGTGAACGCGCTGCGCCGGGAGTGGAGCGCCTGGGATATCACGGGGCGATGATGTCCGCGTCCTCGCCCTCGCCGCCCGGACGACCGTCGGCGCCGTAGGAGATGATGTCAAAGTCGTAGTTCTTCTCACCGGGCATGCGGAGGACGAACTTGTTGCCCCACGGGTCGAGCAGCGCATCGGCGTTGTCAACGTAGGGCTCGTACTCCGAATCCTCGACGTCGGCGGGACGCTCCCACAGCACGTCGATGGCGGCCCCGTCGCGGGGCTTGCCATGATCGGCGATGAAGAGCTTCATCGCGGTCGCGAGCGACGATGCACTGCTCTGGGCGACGGCCGTCTTGCTCTGGCCCACGCGACTGATCAGGCGCGGGGCGATGACGGCAGCGATCACACCCAGGATCACGATGATGACGATCGCCTCGATGAGCGTGAAACCACGCCTGGAGCGTCGTCCGGTCCTCTTGTTCATCATTCTGTCTCCACGTTCACACACCGATGGACTCCTGAAGCTCGAGCAGCGGAAGCAGGATGGCAAGCAGCACGAAACCGACGAGCACCGCAAGTACACAGATGAGCAGCGGCGGCAGAACCGTCGTAAAGAGCTTGATCGCCTGCTCTGTTCTTTCCTCAAATGCGTCGGCGGCTTGCAGCAGCATCGTGTCGAGCTTCCCCGTCCGCTCACCCATGCCCACGATCTGCACGAGCAGCGGCGGGAAGTAGCCGCTGCGCTCCATGGGCTCGCCGATGGTCTTGCCCTCGCTGACCTCGTCGGCAACGCGCTCGATCGCCTCCTCCATGGCCTTGTTGCCGAGTGTCGCCCGCGTGATCTTCAAAGATGCAAGCACGGGCAGACCAGAACCGACGAGTGTGCCGAGCGTGCGCGTGAAGCGCGCCACCGCGACTTCGCGCACCAGCACGCCTACCACCGGGACGCGCAGCACGAAACGATCGACCTTCAGCCGGAACTCCGGCTGCGAGTACAGCCTCGTCCACGCGAACACGCCGACCGCGATGGCGCCAAGCACCAGCCACCACCACGAGCCGAAGAAGTCCGCGACCGCCTTGACGATCTGTGTCGGCATGGGCAACTGAGACGGATCGAGCTGCCCGGCCACCGACGCCGACAACGAGGCGCACGGCCAGCTCTGGACGCCGATCCTGCCCGGCGACTCGACTCTGATCGAAGTCCGGCTGCCGGTGGACCAAGAGCACAAGCTCGACTTGCGCCTCAGCCGGGTGCTCTACGGCTATAAGCCCTTCG
>JBCBTA010000470.1:0-1724 GCA_039818905.1 Planctomycetota bacterium | reverse complement strand
GGAGTCGCTGCTTCGTGCTCGTCGGAATGCCGCGGCGAGGTTGGAGTCGCTGTGCGGTCCATCCTCAAGACTTGTTCCGAAGTCGATTTCCTTGAAGACGGAGTAGACGATGCGCCCGTCCAGATCGATCAAGAACAGGTCGTAGAAGCCGAAGGTGTCGATGATGTTGGTGAAGATGCCGTGGCGGCGCCCGTGCACGGCGGCGTAGTCCGACGCGCTGCCTGGATCGACGAGCTTGTCCTTCTGGCCGACCTCATGCGGGTTTCGGGCAAGGAAGATCGCCTGCGCAGCCAGGGCGGTGCGGTCGAACGGGACGAGTTCCATCGTCGCAGCCCCGATGTCGCCATTGACCGCCCGCGGTGCGTACTGCTCCCGGTAGAACCGCTGCACGTCGGTTGCGTCGTCCGGTGACCGCGTGAGCGAGTCGAAGGTCTCGGCGAACTCGGTCATCGCATCGCCGACCGCGGGCGCCGCGGCCAGCAGGCGCGTCTGGTCGAAGCAGCCGTCGATGTAGTTGATGATCTCGCGCCGCTTGGACTCGCGGAGGGCGGTGAGCCGCTCGAAGGTCGCCCGCTGAATCCCGTCATGCGCGATGTCATACGCGCGCCATGCGATGAGCATGATGCACGCGAGGCCGAAGCAGGTCAGCGTGATCAGGAGCAGGTTGCGGCGCATGGATCAGTCCGCGCGCAGTCCCAGCGGCTCCCATCCCTTCTTGCCACCATCAAGGATGTCGAAGAAGGGCCACACCGGGCAGAAGTCGTCGCCGGGTCCCCACGGAACCGTGCCGGTGCGCACGATGGAGCCGTCCTCGTTCTTATGGAACGCGCTGGCGCCGGGCCACGGGTTGCCCTTGTCGTCCATGAAGCCCATGGCGCGGGCGAAGCCGGAGTCGCGCCCGCTGACAACGCGGAAGTTCCAGCGGCGCTCCCGAGCGAAGGCATGCGCCACTTCGGGTGGATCGTTGCTGCAGAGCACGAAGCCGCAGCGATCGTCAAGGTGATCGGCGTAGCCTCGGGCGATGTCGGCCCACAGCGTGCAGTAGTTGCACCCGCGGCCCATGTTGTGGACGACGATCAGGTCATCGTGCGTCGTGAACAGCGCGCTGAGGCGGACGTCGGAGCCGTCGATGGCTCGAAAGGTCCAGTCCTTGACGCGTTCGGGCGAGGCGGCTCGCTGGGCATCGCGAAGGCGTGCCTTGGCATCGATCACGTCCTGCGTCAGACGTCGAATCTCCTCGGTCATCATGCGGGTGTCGGTCGCTTCTGTCGTCGCCATCGCGTGCCCTCCGTCCCCGGGGTGATCGGCGCAGTGTACCTGCGGCGGTACAGTCCGCTGCAACTCACCCGTTGCAGGCTCGGTAGACGGCTTCAAGCAACGCCTGTTGCGGGCGAGAAGTTGGGAGGTCGAGTGATGCGCATGGGTCTGGTGATCGTGGCTGTGGTGTGTGGGATGGCGCAGGCGGCGCCGATGCGCAGCCAGGGCGAGGCCGTCATCCCGCTGGCAACGACCAATGGCCGTTCGATGGACGTGGAAGTCGCCGATCTCAACGGTGACGGACGGGATGATCTCGTGATCGCCACCGAGTTCGGGCAGAACGCCGTGCTGCTGCACGACGGCACGCGATTCGTTCATGCGGTCGATGCGATCACCCAGGGGCCGCGCCATGACTCGGAAGATATTGCCATCGCCGATCTGAATGGCGACGGAAGGCCGGACATCGT
>JBCBTA010000469.1:0-1742 GCA_039818905.1 Planctomycetota bacterium | reverse complement strand
CGACGACCCAGACCCGTCGATTCTGACGGCCGGACGCCCCCTCGCACTGATCCTGCAACGAGCGCCCGGCCCCAGACAGCCGGGCGTTCTTCGTATCGCACGTTCATCGTTCCTCCGAGATTCGAGCCAGCCATGCCCCGCATTACCCTTCCCGATGACAGCGTCAAGGAATTCGACGCCCCCGTGACCCCGCTCGACGTGGCCCGCTCCATCGGCGAACGCCTCGCCAACGACGCCATGGGTGCGCGCATCGATGATGTCCTCAGCGACATCACGGCGCCCATCAGCGAGGATGCGACGCTCAGCCTGATCACCAAGCGCCCGAGGGACGACAAGCAGCGGGAAGACCTGCTCTTCCTTCTGCGCCACTCCGCGGCCCACGTCATGGCCGAGGCCATCCAGCGCATCGTTCCGGGAGCCCAACTCGTCTACGGCCCGCCTCTGGAGACCGGCTTCTACTACGACATCCGTTTCCCGGAAGACCGCCCGCTGACGTCGGGAGACTTCGAGGCCATCGAAGCCGAGATCGTCAAGATCCAGAAGGAAGATCGTCCATTCAGGCGGTACGAGATGCCTGTGGCCGAGGGGATTGAGAAGCTCAAGGGCGAGGGCAGCAAGTACAAGCTCGACAACGCCGAGCGCGCCATCGAAGCAGGGTCCGATGCACTCTCGTGGTATGCCACCGGCGAGCCGGGCACCGACTGGGAAGACCTCTGCCGCGGCCCGCATGTGCCGAGCACCGGGCGCACCGGCGCGATCAAGATCATGTCACTCGCCAGCAGCTACTGGCACGGCGACGAGAACTCCGACTCACTGACGCGCGTCTACGGCACGGCCTTCCCAAACAAGAAGGAACTGGATGAGCACCTGGCCCGGCTCGAAGAGGCGCGGCAGCGTGATCACCGCACCATCGGGCTCAAGCTGGGACTGTTCCACATCGATGAGATGGTGGGCCAAGGCCTGGTGCTGTGGACGCCCAAGGGGGCCGTGGTCCGGGGCGAACTCCAAGACTTCATCGGGCAGGAGCTCACCAAGCAGGGGTACCACCAGGTCTTCACGCCGCACATCGGCAAGCTCGACCTGTACCGCACCAGCGGGCACTTCCCCTACTACCGCGACTCACAGTACACGCCCATCGTCGAGCGCGACGCGCTGGATGCCATGGCGACCGAGGGCTGCACCTGCAGCGAGCTGAGCAATCGGCTGGAGTCCGGTGAGGCCGAGGGCTACTTGCTCAAGCCGATGAACTGCCCGCACCACATCCGCATCTTCGCCAGCCGTCCACACTCCTATCGCGATCTGCCCGTGCGCCTTGCCGAGTTCGGCACCGTGTATCGCTGGGAGCAGTCCGGCGAGCTCAACGGCATGACGCGCGTCCGTGGCTTCACGCAGGACGACGCCCACCTCTTCTGCACCGAAGAGCAGGTTGCCGAGGAGATGCAGGGCTGCCTGAGCCTTGTGAAGATCATCTTCGCGTCGCTCGGCATGGAGGACTACCGCGTCCGCGTCGGGCTCCGCGATCCGGACTCGAGCAAGTACGTCGGCGAGCCGAGCAACTGGGACAAGGCGGAGGATGCCTGCCGTCAGGCGGCGGCGTCGCTTGGCGTCCCTTTCAGCGAGGAACCGGGTGAGGCTGCGTTCTACGGCCCCAAGATTGACTTCGTTGTCAAGGACGTCATTGGGCGTGAGTGGCAGCTCGGCACTGTGCAGGTGGACTACAACCTGCCCGAGCGCTTTGACCT
>JBCBTA010000468.1:0-1748 GCA_039818905.1 Planctomycetota bacterium | reverse complement strand
TCTTCTTCCGCCGATACCGGGCGCTGTTCTCGTCCCGTGCTTCCATGCTGATCGCCAGCACCGTGGCGTTCGCGTGGCTGCACATCGTCTTCGAAAACTGGGTCGTCGTCTTCCTCGCCGGCGTCGCCGGGTTCATCTTCTCGTGGACCTACATGCGGACCCGCAGCGGCTTCGCCGTCGGTCTCGAGCACGCGGTCTACGGCAATGCGCTGTTCACCATCGGCCTCGGGTGGTTCTTCTTCACCGGCTCCGTTGGCTCCTGATGCCCCGCGTGGGTGCGGCCGCTATCCTGCGCGACCCCGCACGCTGAACCGGAGCATGACATGACCGCCACCACCGCACCCTTCACCACCCTCCCCGCCGACTCCAATCAGGCGCTCGGCATCGCCAACTACGCCATCGAGTTCCTCTCCTCGGGGCAGCCCGATGCCTCAGTCCTTCGGCGCACCGAGCTCTTCCACACCGACTCCGTGTTCTGTGGCCTCTCCGCCCTCGCACTGCGGACCAACGCCCCCACCGTGCTGCGTGATGAGGCCCTGACGTACCCTGCTTCGGCAGGAGAAACAGGCGCCAGCGTCTTCGGGTCCAACGAGCGGCTCAAGAGCGAAAAGGCCATCCTCGCAAACGCCGCCGCGGTGCGCGAGTGGGACAGCAACGGCACCAACTTCGGATTCAACCCGCAACTCGGACACACCGCCGGCGAGTTCGGGCACAATGACTTCTATCCCGTCGCCGTCGCAGCATGCCAGGAACTCGGCCTCGATGGCCGCATCGCGCTGCTGGCGATGATCTGCCACGACGAGATTCGCGGTCGCCTCGCCGAGGTCTTCAGCCTCAAGACGTATAAGATCGACCACGTCGTGCACGGCGCCATCGCGTCCGCCGCGGTCTACGGTGCGCTGCACGCGCTGCAGGGGGAGGCGACACCCGAGCAGATCGAGAGCGCCATCGGCATGACCGTCGCCCACTACATCCCATGGCGCGCTATCCGCGCGGGGAAGCAGCTCAGTGACTCCAAGGGCGCATCGGCCGCGATCAGTACCGAGGTCGCAGTGCTCTCGATGAAGCGCTCGATGCGCGGCTTCATCGGACCGCGTGACATCTTCCGCAACCCCGAAGCCGTCTTCCGCTTCTTCGAGCCCACGACCGAGGGCGACAAGCGCTGGACCGAGCTGGCCCCCAGCCCCTTCGACCTCGTTCTGGCGCACGCCGGCGATGACTTCGCCGTCATGGGCATGCATTTCAAGCTCGGCCTGTACGAGCACCAGTCTGCCGGCGCCATCCAAGGCCTGATCGACCTGATCGCACGTTCGCCCGCGCTGCTGGAGAAGGCCGACGGCTCGACCATCGGCACCATCGCCATCTCGGCGTACGAGCCGGCCTTCGGCATCATCGGCAACCCCGCCAAGATGGACCCGCGCACGCGCCAGTCCGCGGACCACTCCATGGCGTACATCATCGCCACGCTGCTGCGCAAGGCGCTCGAGACGGGCAGCAACCTCAACACCACCGGCGGCGCGCACGATGAGGCATGGAAGTCGCTGATGCTCTCGCCGTACGACTACGCCGAGGATGAGCGGGCCGTCTTCCATCCGCTGACGCGGGAACTGATGCAGAAGATCGAGTTCCGTCACGGCGGACCGGAGTACGACGCGAAGTATCCCGACGGCATCCCGACCTCCATCGCCATCACCGACGCCTCAGGCGCCGAGCATGACAGCGGCCTGGTGATGTACCCCGCCGGGCAC
>JBCBTA010000467.1:0-1806 GCA_039818905.1 Planctomycetota bacterium | reverse complement strand
GGCGGTTGCGCACCGCGTCGCGCTGGATCATCTGATTGACCGAGAAGTGCTTGCCGATGTCGCGCAGGAAAGTGTAGACGTCCATCGTCTTGAACCAGTCGTGGTTGTTGACGATCTCCACCTCACCGCCGAGGACGCGCTGGAAGATCAGCCGCTGGGCGGCGATGTTGCCATCGACGACGTCATCGGTCATGAGCTGCCGCTCGGCGTCCTTGCCCGATGGATCGCCGATGCGCCCGGTCGCCCCGCCCATGAGCACGACGGGCGTATGTCCGAAGGCGCGAAAGCGCCGCAGCATCATCATGGGGACGAGGTTGCCAATCGTCAGCGAGTCGGCGGTGGGATCGAAGCCGTTGTACAGCCGACGCGGCGTCGCCAGATGGGTCCGCAGGGCGGCCTCATCGGTGCACTGGTGCAGCAGGCTGCGAGCCTTGAGCTCGTCGATGACGGCGGCAGGTGTGGTCGTCTCACTCATCGTCGGCGAGGATAGCCGGGTGGCTGAGCAATGTCAGTCCGGCGCCCCTGTCTCCTCACCTTCGTTCGCGAACCAGTGGATCACGATCGACGCCCCATCGCGGACAGCTTCATCGAAGTAGCCGATGGACTCGGCGTCATCGGGCTCGGTGTAGTCCTCGCGGCTGACCTCGTACGCCTCGGTCAGTTCGAGTTCCTGGACCGGCGCGTCCTTGAGGTAGAACTCCGCCAGAGCCCGGGCGCCGTGGAAATCGATGAAGTTGATCCAGCACGCCGCGTAGCAACCCTCGCGGTCGGCGAATTCACTCTCGGGGTCCGGGGTGCCTTCGAAGATGAAGTAGTACATGACGAGAGCGTAGCGAAAAGACCGCGCCTCGACCGTGGTGTATCGCCCACGATCCCGTCGCGCGAGGAACAGATTCGCCTACAGGAGTGAGGCAAGATGAGCCAACACACCACTGGTCCGCCGAGTTGCCCCCCCAGGTCATGCGGCTGGAGGGGTTCACATGTCTGAACGATCGCATCCAAGAGTCTTGCGGCGGCACCGTGCAACCACACAATCTGCCAGCATGGCTGATCCAAGAACCCACGCACACTCCCATGTTCACACCCGCCGCACGACCCCATCGACGGGCGGGCCCCGCAGAGACACCAGTGACGACTCGGACGAGAGCGCCGAACTGCGTGTTGAGATACGAGTTCTCGCCGAGCAGGTGAAGCACGCGAGACAACTCAGCGTGGTCGGGCTGTCGATCATCAGCCTCCTGGTGGCGATCATCTCAATCCCGGCCATCGGGAACGTCTTCGATCCTCCGGCAACATTCAGCGATCAGGAAGCGGCGACACTCCGCCAACTGACGGGCCAGCGCGGCCTGCAGAATGCTGACATCGCCGGACTCCTCGAGACCAAGTGGGACAAACTGCGGCAGGTTGAGGCCCTCTCGGACGACACCATCAGACGTCTTGGCGAGCTCAACTACGACCGACTGACCAAGCTGGATGATCTGCCACAGAACCACATCACGACGGCGGTGACACTCGACTGGGATCTGCTTGGACAGATGACCAAGGCGGAGACCCTCGATACCAGCGCCGAGTTGTGTCGCATGGAAAACCAAGCGCTGCTCGCGCTGGAGCACATCTCCTTCTCAGGTCCTCGTGACAGCATGAATGGGTACGTCAATGACTTCGAGCAGACGATCGCCCGCTTGCGCCCGCTGACGAGCAGCATGAGCGACGACGACAGGGATCGCTTCTCCAGTGTGGAGCAGTTCATCGAGATACTCGCCGAAGAGGTGCTGACGCGTCGCTATCTCGGGGCGGAAACGCGTC
>JBCBTA010000466.1:0-1824 GCA_039818905.1 Planctomycetota bacterium | reverse complement strand
GATCTGGGGCAGAGATGGTAGCGGCTCGGGGGCGCGGGGCAGGTGGTACATCCCCAACGCCGCAAGAAGCCCGGCACACCCAATCTCAGCGGTACGTCTAGAGCGGCCAGAACCCCCGAGCGAGCGGCTCCATGCCCATGGCCCGCGTTGCGACCGAGACACCCGCAAGGAAACCGATGAAGCCGGACACGATGAAGATGGATATGCCGAAGAAGAGACCCGCTCCGAACGCCATCCCCGACTCCCGACAGAGAGTCCGGCAGTCGTGGCTCCACCTGATGAGCCAGATGAGTCCCAGGATGACGCTGCTCAGCATCCACATCGCGCAAAGCAACAGGGCGACCGGAGCGGTCGTGTTGTGATTGGAATCGTCAGTAAACGCAACCGGAATCAGGATCGCAGCGCACGCGGCGACAAGCAGCCATGGAGCGTGCAGGTAGGGCAACCCGACGAGCCACACCGTGGCGACTCGGAACCGCTGCCCCTTCGGCGCAATCGCGCCGAGCGCCCAACCGAGTCCGATCGTCACGCCCACGCCACTGCTGAGCAGTGCGAGCGCCACCGCAAACACGGCATACGACGCCCCTGCGATGAGCGCCGCAGCCATCGCGTAGGTGACGACGACAACAGACCAGAAGATGGCGTGACGCGTCCATGCACCGGGGAGACGTGCAAGGCGACGCAGCACTCGTTCGTGCGCCTCGACATCTTCCCGTGTGACTTCGTGCGCACATTCCGGACACCGAGGCGCTCTGAGCCCACTCAGTGTGTACCGACACTCGGGGCAGAGCATGCCGTCCGGAATCGTCGGGGCTGGGTTGGTGCCGGGGTCATCCATGGCTGACTACCGATACGGCATCTGAGGCTCAGGACCGGCGAAGCCGTGCGCGGCAACGCGTTGTGCTCCGCCCGACACCACATTCGCGACGATCGCGCCGGCGCACATGGCCACGAGCATCACCACCGCACCGATGCACACGCCGCTCTGGACGAGCTTCTTGGAGTGCGCGCGGGCCTTGTGGATACCTCGAAGCCAGAGGGCGCTCCACAGGCACAGCGCCAGCCCCGATCCGATGAACCACCACGGAAAAATGACGTCGATCGCGTCCGCGATGGCCAGTTCGTCCTGTGTCGAGACCGCCATGACCAGCAGGGCCGGTGACCCGACCACGACGCCGAGCCACGGCACGTGCAGCAGCCCCAGAGTCCGAAACCACAGCGCGTTGACTGTCGGATTGTTCCGCTTCCACACGGTGCTCGGAAGGGCCCACCCCGCAGCCAGGCTGGCGAGGATGCCGAGTGTCAGCCCGAAGAATGCGAAGGGCATCAGAATGAAGCTGACGCCGGTCGGCGTCGCGACGGTACCGAAGTAGGAGAGTCCGAAGGCCGAGCCCACGATTACGACGACCCACGCCGCGACATGCAGGCGCCACCCCTTGAAGTCCGCGCTGTTCAGAAGTGCGGTGCCGCGAAACACCGCGATGTCATGGGCGGTGATCATGTGCCCGCACTCGGGGCACTGGGCCTCGGCCAAGCCGCGGAGATCGTACTCGCACGCCGGGCAGGGCATGCCGTCGGGAATCGTGATGTCCGTGCTGCCACCCACGCGCAGTCCCTCGCTGCTCACGACGTCAGCCGTAGTCCCGCCGCCATCCAAATGAAGAAAGCAGGTCGGGTCGCCGTCTTCGGCCCGTCGTCCAGCCCGGCGAGGTCATACCCGCACCCCAGGCACGGGATTCGGCGGCGTCGCGACCTGCTTTCTTCATTTGGATGGCGGCGGGACTACGGCTGACGTCGTGAGCAGCGAGGGACTGCGCGTGGGTG
>JBCBTA010000465.1:0-1862 GCA_039818905.1 Planctomycetota bacterium | reverse complement strand
TTGTGCGCCAGGAGCGTGCGCGTCTGTGTGGGTCGGTGCTGTCGGCTGACGCCGGCCGGTGCATACTCGTCAATGTGGACGCCGTGCAGTTCGAGGCGGAGGGGAATCTCGTCGGCGCGCACATATCCCTCACCGATGGAGATCCGTCCGGCACGGATGGACTTCACCTCCGTGCCGAAGAGCTTGATGCCGCACTCGAGGGTGTCACCGATGGCGTACCGGTGACGCGCCTTGCGATTGTGGATCTCCGGCTCGTCGGCCTTGCCGTGCTTCGACTTCTTTCCACCCTTGGCCATCATGCAGGGCAACAGGGTAGGCGAGACCACGCCGGTCGTCGCCGACGATGCCAGTTAGTCAGCCGACGGTGGCGTCCCGTCCTCGCTGCTGGAGATCCTGTCATGCACGGAGATCCCGATCTGCACGCCGAGCATGAGAGGCACAACCATCAGGACAACCGCCCCCAGCACGATCATGTCTGACTCCCCGCCGACGAACGTCGCGAGCAGCCAACCGAGAACGCAGAAGCTCGCGACGGCGACGCCGATGCCCACCGCCCATGCAGCCAGGATGCGCAGGGTTCGATCGTTCACGGGGGCATTTTAGAAGCCACACCACCTCGCTCCTACGATCCCTCCCATGTCCACGCCCATCGAACTGACCATCGGCCACTCCCCGGATCCCGACGACGCCTTCATGTGGTGGCCACTGGGCACGCCGGAGCTGGAGCCGTCGATCGACACCGGTCCCTTCCGCTTCACGCCAGTGGCCGACGACATCGAGAAGCTCAATCGGCGCGCCATCGAGGTGGGCGACCTCGACGTCACCGCCTGCTCCGTCCACACCTACGCGCACATCCGCGAGCGCTACATGCTCACGGCGTGCGGCGGGAGTCTCGGTGATGGCTATGGGCCGCGGATCGTCGCGCGTGACGCGCATCCTGAGTCGTGGCTGAAGACGCCCGGAGTGCGCATCGCGGTGCCCGGTACCAGGACCACCGCGTTCCTCACGCTGCGGCTGATGCTGGGCACGGACTTCGAGCACGTCGTCATGCCCTTCGAGACGATCACCGATGCCGTACGCAATGGTGACGTCGATGCGGGTGTGGTGATTCACGAAGCGCAGATCACGTACGCGGATCTCGGTCTCGCGTCGGTCGCGGATCTGGGTGACTGGTGGAAGCGCGAGACGGGGCTGCCCCTGCCACTGGGCGGGAACGCCGTCCGGCGTGATATCGACGATCGGTTCGGTCCGGGAATGCTGGCGAAGCTGGCGGATGTGCTGAAGGCATCGATCGAGCACGCCATGACGCATCGGGAGCAGGGTGTGCAGTACGCGCTCGGATTCGCCCAGCCGGGGACCGGTGATGCGCAGGCGGATCGCTTCATCGGCATGTACGTCAACGACCTGACGCTGGACCTCGGGACGGCGGGTGAGCAGGCCATGCAGCGTCTGCTGGATCAGGCGTCGGACCTGGGCCTTGCCCCGGCTCCGGGGCGGATCGACCCCCTGCGCGGGCGGGATGGCGTGCCCGCGTAAGCGGATTGCCCACGCAGGGTGGGGAAATTGCGGAAAAAAGTCTTGTTCGGGATCGACCGAATCGTGACAATGTCACGTTACGGGAGCCTGGGGGGAAGCCGACATCCGGAGCGATGTCGGTCGGTGTGCCCACCAGCCCGTCGGGAAGGATTCCCATGAGCCAGGCCATGCCTCAGGAAACCGCGCAAGGGTATCAGCCGCCGAGCGTCACCCAGTTCAGCGTGTTTCTCGACAACAAGGTTGGCAAGCTCCTCGAGCTGGTCGAGCAGTTCGATGCGGACCCGATCGTCCACATCTGTGCGTTCACCGTGCACGAGGCATCAGAC
>JBCBTA010000464.1:0-1862 GCA_039818905.1 Planctomycetota bacterium | reverse complement strand
TGCGTGGCGTTGACGAAGATCCTCGAGGCCCTGCTTGAGGTACCCGCCGACCTCCAGTGCATGCTGCTGGATATCGTCATCGAGAATGACGTCCAGAGTCGCAAGGCCCTGGGCGCAAGAGACGGGGTTGCCGCCGTAGGTATTGAAGTGCAGGCGACCGGAGATGGCGTGTGCGATATCGGGCCGGGTGGTGACCGCCGCGAGCGGAGCGCCATTTCCGATGCCCTTGGCCATAGTGACCATGTCGGGCGTCACGCCGTGGTTCTCGAACCCCCAGAACTTCGTTCCTGTCCTGCCGAAGCCTGTCTGCACCTCATCGGAGATGCACAACCCCCCGTGCGCACGAATGGAGCCGTAGACGGTGTCCAGATAGCCGGGCGGCAGTTCGACAGCGCCACCAACACCCTGGATCGGCTCGGCGATGAACGCCGCGACTTCGCCGGGTGTGGACGCCTGGATCAACTCGAGCACATCCGCGGCGTACTTCGACCCCGCGTCAGGGTCGTCGTAGCCGTGCGGACCGCGATAGCGATCCGGGAGCTTCGCGTGATGCACGCCGAAGCCCTGCGGCACTGACTGCTTCCACGTGTGCAATGCCGTCAGCCCCATCGCACTGGGTGACATGCCGTGGTATGCGTTGCGCAGCGCGATGACATCCCAGTTGCCGGTAAACGCGCGGGCCATAAGGATGGCGAGGTCGTTGGCTTCGGAACCGGAGTTCACGAAGTACGTCACCGAGAGATCCGAGCCCTTCGGGAAAGTCGAGGCCAGTCGCTTGCCGAAGGCGCCGACTGTTGGATGCAGGTAGATGGTGGTGGTGTGCTGCAGCCGCTCGTTCTGCTCGCGGATAGCATCAATCACGCGTGGATGGCAGTGGCCGACGGAGACGGTCACGATGCCGGCGAACATGTCGAGGTATCGCCTGCCAGTTTCGTCAAAGAGCCATTGCATGTGGCCCTCGACGATCATGATCGGGTCCTTGTAATACGTCACAAGTGCAGGCGTCAGAAACTCGCGCCGGGTGTCGATGACCTCCTGCTTGGAGGGCCCGGTGTAGGGACGCGGCGTGTGATGACACGTCGGAAGGACCGGTGTGTCAGTCGCGGCAACAGGCTGCGGCGTCATGATGGGTCTCCTTGCACCGTTCGGCGTCCAGCCGACAGCGCGAGATACAGAATACCTGCTACAGCAAGGCCGACGAACCAGGCATAGCTGTAGATGCCGTCAAACACCGACTGGGCGGAGTCCGCGAACAGGACCCATGCGCCGTCGGATGCGGCACTCAGGAAGCCCGGAATGTTGGGTAGCACGGCGATGGTCATGGCCAACATGGCACGATGGTTGATCCCGGCGTACGGCCCATCCGGGTCGTACAACGCCTGCAGATCAAGTTTCGTCCTGCGGAGCAGGAAGTAGTCGGCGATCATCACACCGGCGATCGGGCCAAGAAGCGCTGAGTACCCGATGAGCCAGGTGAAGATGTACGCACCCAGATCGTTGTACAGTCGCCACGGCATGATGATCAGACCAATGAGGCAGGTGACCATCGCGCCGGTGCGGAACGAGATCTTCGACGGCCAGACGTTGGAGAATCCGTTGGCCGGGCTGACGACGTTGGCGGCGAGATTGGTCGAGAGTGTCGCGATCGTCAGCGCAAACAGGGAGACGACAACGACAAATGGAGACCCGAGGCGGGAGATGAGCTCAACGGGATCCCAGATCGCCTCGCCGAAGACCACGACGGTGGCTGCGGTGACGACGATTCCGATGAAGCAGAACAGCGTCATCGTTGTCGGAAGTCCGAGGATCTGCCCGGTGATCTGGGCCCGCTGCGATCGGCAGTAGCGTGTGAAGTCGGGAAT
>JBCBTA010000463.1:0-1921 GCA_039818905.1 Planctomycetota bacterium | reverse complement strand
CTCGTGCGTCGGGAAGGTGAAGTCGTTCAGCCGTACGGTGACGTGGACATCCCCGGCGGCTTCCAGCAGGCCCGCCGCCGCGATGGCGAATTGCAGTGCGTTGGCGCTGCTCTCCAGGTTAGCCCACTGGTCCGCGAAGACGGCATCCCACTCCACCGAGCGCACGTCGTAGTGGCTGTACCGCTCGCGAATCAACCTGCGCAGCTGACCGATGGTCGCGCGGTTCGCCTCGGCGTCCAGCGCCGGAAGCTGCCGCGTCGTGAAGCGCAGTGGTGTCGGGGTGAGCATCCGTCCATCGAAGCTGCGGAACCACGTGAAACGCCCCTTGTTCAGCCACAGCTGATAGTCGTGGTCCGGCTGCAGCGCGACGGGAAGCACCGCCATCCGCGTGGTCTTCCACTCGGGCGGACGCGTGTCGTCGTACGGATACAGTGGTCCGCCGCCGACCCAGGAGAATGCGTTGATCATCGGGCGATCGAACGTCACCTCGATCTGCTCGAGGCCGGCATCCACACCGGCGTCGCCATCGCGCGGCGTCATGCTCTCGATCGTGGGCCTGTCCTGCCCAAGCACGCTGCCGGCCAGCATCAGGACGCCCGCTGCAGTGACCATGGTGGTGCGAATCATCGCCCGAGTTCTCCCATGCGAAATGCCGGATAGCGCGGCCCGGACGCCGCTCCAACAGGAAACGCCTCTTCCAGCTGCGCGAGGTGTGCGCCCGACAGAGGCACGTCGAGGGCGCCAGCATTCTGTTCCAGGTACGTCACCCGCTTGGTACCGGGGATCGGCACGATATCGGGGCCACCATCAGCACCTGAGCGAGACAGCACCCACGCCAGTGCGAGTTGGGCCGGCGTGCAGCCGACTGTCGAGGCGATGTCACGGACAGCCGCCGCGAGGCGCAGGTTGCTGTCGAAGTGCTCCTCCTGGAAGCGGGGCGTGTTGTGCCGGTAGTCGTCGGCGGGCAGCTGTGAGCGGCTGGTGACCGTCGCGGTGAGCATGCCACGCCCCAGCGGGCTGTACGGCACGAAGGTGATGCCCAGCTCTGCGCACACGGGGAGCACCTCTTCCTCCGGGTCGCGGCTCCACAGCGAATACTCACTCTGCAGGGCCGCGATGGGATGCACCGCGTGGGCTCGGCGAATCGTGGCGGCGCCGGCCTCGCTGAGGCCGATCGCTCGCACCTTGCCGGCCCCCACCAGCTCCTTCATCGCACCGATCGTCTCCTCGATCGGCACCTCGCTGTCAACGCGATGCTGGTAGTACAGGTCGATGACATCGATGCCGAGCCGCCGCAGCGATGCATCGCAGCAGGCATGGACGTACGCCGCATCGCCCCGTGTGCCTTTCCACGTGCCGTCGGGCTCGCGCACCAGGCCGAACTTCGTTGCGATAACCGCGTCTCTCCCCGCCAGCCCGCGTCCGACGAGCCGCTCGTTGGAGCCGATGCCATACACATCAGCGGTATCGAAGAACGTGATGCCCAGGTCGAGCGCACGGTGCATCGTGCGGATGGACTCATCATCGTCGCGCGTGCCGTAGAAGTCCGACATGCCCATGCATCCGAGCCCGAGGGCGGAGATGCGGATGTCGGTGGTACCAAGTGCAACGGTGCGCATCGTCGTCCCCTCAGAATCGCTTGTGGGTCGGCCGCCCCTTCGGCCCGCGGACACCCAGCACGGCTCGCGCCAGGGCGAGATCTCGCGGCAGGGTGATCTTCAGATTGGCTGGATCGCCCTCGACGATCACCACCGGCTCGCCGAGCTTCTCGACCAGGGAGGCATCGTCCGTGCTGGTGAGATCGCTCTGCTCGTATGCGCGCCGGAGCAGATCCCTCTCGAAGACCTGCGGCGTCTGCACCTGCACCAATCCGCTGCGCGGCACGGTCGCATCGACCAGCCGCAGCGTGCTGTTGGTCTTG
>JBCBTA010000462.1:0-1959 GCA_039818905.1 Planctomycetota bacterium | reverse complement strand
CGAGCGCGGCATGCCGCGCTCGTACTCAGCAAGGTGCGGCGTAAAGACGACGGGCGTGCGCGCATGCTCGGCGATCTCGGGTGTGTGCCGATGCTGACCGACCGCATAGGGCTGCAGACTGATGTTGCAGAAGTGCGTCCGCTCGTTGGGTGTCCGCCCCGCGCCGCTGACGCCGCTGACGCCGTCAATGATCGGGCGCGTCCCGGAACTGATCTGGCCTGCCTGGGCGAAGGGTGCGATGGCCAGTGTCGCCGCCGTGGCGTAGCACCCAGGCGCTGCAATGAGGTCCGCCGAGCGCAGTTCGTCGCGGTTGAGCTCGGGCAGGCCGTACACCGCAGAAGACAGCAGCTCGGGATACCGGTGCTCGAAGCGGTAGTGGATCGGATACTGAGCCGGGTCGGAGAGCCGGAAAGCGGCCGACAGATCGATGACGATCCATCCCTGCTCCAGCAGTACCGGTGCGAGATCGTGGCTGGCTTCGTGCGGCGTCGCGAGAAAGACCACGTCAGGTGATGCCGCGGCGATCGTCGTCGGCTCCGACGGCAGCACGACGTCGTCACAGATCGAGCGCAGCCGCGGATGCAGATCGCTCATGCGGCTGCCGGCCGTCGTCTTCCCGCCGAAGAGCCCGACGAGATCAACACCGGGATGCGCAGCGAGCAGCGAGACAAGCTCGGCGCCCGTGTACCCCCCTGCTCCAATGATGGCGACGCGAATGGCCATGGCTCATGCGACTCCGGAGATGCCGGCCCACTGACGGAAGCGCTCGGCGATGGTGGATGCAACCTTGGCGGACGCCGCGGCGATGAAGATCGTGTCATCTCCGGCAACGGTGCCGACAACACCGTCCGGCGGCGTGGTGTCCACCGCGAGTGCGACATGCTGCGCATGACCCGGCGCTGTGCGCACCACAACGAGGTTCGCAGCCGGCGTCGCACCCAACGCGAATTGACGGATGGCGTCCTTCAAACGCTCGGCCCCGAGGGCCTGCGGATGGGTCCGCTCCGCCAGGGCATACCCGCTCGGCCCCTTGAGCACCCCCAGTGCCTTGAGGTCGCGCGACAGCGTCGCCTGCGTGACGTCGAAACCCTCTCCGACGAGCAGCGTGCGCAGTTGATCCTGGCTGCGCACGGGCTGGCGGCGCAGGAGATCAGCGATGACGCGGCGGCGTGTCTCCGTCTGAGGCATGCGGGATTCTTGCATGCATGAGTATGCATGTCAAGTTGTATTTATGCAGTCTTGGTTGCCCGGGCCACCAGAGGCCGGGACGCACCATCCTGCCGCACGATCGCCATGGTCGAGGCCACGGCGATGTTGCGGAGCAGCCGCGACCGCTGCCGCGGGGCAGCCCCGCCGTCGGCCGCGGGCCTGGCGAGGTGGATGGGCGTCTCGGAGAGCTCCTGCAGCGGCTGCCTGCTGTAGTCGCGCCAGCGGGCAGGGCACTCCAGCAGCCCCCAACCGGGCGGGAGCTCACTCGGCCGGATCATGCCGCGGGGTGCGAGGATGTAGAGTCGATCGGCGAGGCGGTAGCGGGCGATGCGAAAGAGCTTGGTCTCACCATGGACGCGCTGCTCGACTCGTTCGAGTCGTTGCACGATGCGCCGGTACTCACTGGACCGAGTCTCGTGGAAGTTCCACTGCTCCATCTGGCCGAAGAGGAACTCACCGGAGCGGCGAAGGTGCGGCTCAGCCCGCTTGATGTGCTGCTCCTCGAAGTGTGATCGCTGTTCGTCGAGTCGCTGGCGCAGACGGATGAGCCGTTCGAGGTTGCGCTGATCGCGCAGGAAGTCGCCCCTGGACTGCTTGCATTCGATGATGACCGTTCGAGGCTCACATGCAGGACGTGGCCCCCGATCGCCAAAGGGCAATTCCTGCTGCGACTGCTGGTGCAGGTGATTCACGTCCGAGCCATGCGGCGCGCGATCGATGTAGCCGGCGACATCGGCGCGGAAGCGCATG
>JBCBTA010000461.1:0-1975 GCA_039818905.1 Planctomycetota bacterium | reverse complement strand
CTGGGCCGGTTCCTTCGCTCCGAGCTTGCGCGGACAGGCCGCGGCGTGGTGGTGTGCAATCCCATTCCAGATGCCCACGAGATCGAGCCTGCGGCGTTCGCCGCGTGGCTGCGACACGCGGAAGATGCGACGGCCGGCACGCGCGGCCGCAGCGTGACCCCGGCACTGCTGGGCACACTCCACCAAGTCTCGGAGGGAGCGACCCTGCGAGCGAACCTTGCCCTGGTGGAGGACAACACACGCCTCGCCGCCCGGATCTCCGTCGCCATGGAGCAGGAATGACGGGTGATGGCATGGCCGTGGCTGCAGCGATGCTGCGCGATGCCACACACGTCGTTGTGCTCACAGGTGCCGGCGTGAGTGCCGAGAGCGGTCTTGCGACCTTTCGTGATCCACAAGCGGATCCATCCGATCCCGATGCGGCGTACTGGTCGCGGTCTGACCCAATGCAGATGGCCACCCCCGAGGGCTTCCACGCCAATCCAGCGCTCGTGCAGCGCTGGTATCGGTGGCGAATGCATCGAGGCGAAGCTGCCTTGCCCAATCCGGGCCATGAGGCCATCGCGAGACTCGAGCGAGAGATGTCGCGCCGCGGTGGCTCCAGCACGCTGCTGACACAGAACGTTGACGGGCTGCATCACGCAGCAGGAAGTGAGCTCGTGTTCGAGCTGCATGGCTCGATCCTGCGGTGGCGCTGCGCCCGCTGCAGCACGCCCGCCACCGACCTCGGGGAGCCAACCGAAGACACGCCCATGACATGCCGCTGCGGCGGCGCCCTGCGTCCGGGTGTCGTGTGGTTTGGCGAAGCCCTGCCGCAGGATGTCCTCGCCGCGGCGAGCGAAGCCCTGGAGCGCTGTGACGTCTTCATGTCAGTCGGCACCAGCGCGGTGGTCTTTCCAGCGGCGGGCTTCATCGAGTCGGCCCGCGTGCGCGGCGCCTCGACGATCGAGGTCAATCGCGACCCGACACCAATCACGTCGATGGTCGATGTGTCGCTGCTGGGCCAGTCCGGGGATCTGCTGCCTCGCCTGATAGATGCGGCCTTCGACGGCGCCGGCTGATCAGCCGCCGATCATCTCTTGTGCAACGCTGAACGCGTACAGCAGCTCGCGGCTGATCTGCCGGCAACGCTCGTCGTATGCCTCCGCCTCGCGGGACGTGCCGTCGAAAGCCTTGGGATCCTCGTAGGTGATGCCGATCCGATAGTCGGCGCCCTGCACGACGGGGCAGTCCTCATCTGCCGAGGAGCACACCATGACGGCCCCGAAGTCAGTTCGCGGATTCGGGGAACCATCGAAGATCTTGCTGAAGCACGTCATCGGCACGGCCTTGCCGCTGAAGCGCACGTGATAGATGGGGTTGTCATCGTCTGTTGTCCTGGCGACATCGAATCCCACCCGCTGCATCGCAGCAACCGCTCGGGGGTTGAACGCGGTCCACTCCGTGCCGCCGGAGTAGGTGTGGACATCCTCAATGCCGAAGTGCGCGGCCGCCGTTGCCGCCCAGATCTGCGACATGTGGCTGCGCCGGGAATTGTGCGTGCAGATGAAGTTCAGCCGGACTGGCTTACCGGCGTCAATGCGCTTGGCGACGTAGGACGCCAGGTCCTGCAGAAGCTCGCGGCGCTCCGAAGAGATCTGCGAAAACTCGGCTGTGCGCTGCTGCAGGTACCGCTCGATCTTCGGATACATCGTGTGTCTCTCACTCTGACCAAAAGCCACGGCCGAACCAATCACAGAGATCACGATGATGAGTGCCAGCATGAGCCGGGGCATGCAATTCTCCTTGCTGGGCAGCGGGCTGCCGGACAGAGCATCCTCCGGGGCCCTGCAGACATGTGTACGTGACGTTCGAAACGAACTCGTGAATGAGGGCGGAGGGGTCTCCCCCTCCGCCCTTGATGGCAGGGATGCTTCAGCTGTCAGCTGACGACTCAGTCGCCGCTACCGTTGCAGCCGAAGTTGTTGGCCAGGAT
>JBCBTA010000460.1:0-1982 GCA_039818905.1 Planctomycetota bacterium | reverse complement strand
GCCCTCGCCGTTGACGTCGCCGATGGCCACCGAGGCGGGCTGTTCGGGCAGCCAGATATCGACCGGCGAGAATCCGAGCTGCCCATCACCGAGCAGCGCCGTCACACCGGCCTGCCCCGATGTCGCGACCACGACGTCCGGCATGCCGTCCATGTTGACGTCGCCGATGCGCAGGTCATTGGGCAGTGGGCCCGAGGCGAAGTACCGCGGCGGCTCGAAACCGAATGCGCCGTTGTTGCCGATGAGTATGAGCGACCCCGAGTTGATGGATGCGATCACAAGATCCTGATCGCCATCGCTGTCGAAGTCCGCGGCGCCCAGTCCTGCGGGCTGACTGCCAATGCCGGTCAACACTCGAGGCTGGTGCCCGCCACCCGGGCTGGCGAGGAAGATCGTGATGGAATTGTCATCTTTGGCCGCGGCGACGAGATCGCCCAGCCCATCACCGTTGAGATCCGCGCCAAGGACGGCCGACGGTCGCTTGCCCGTCGCATACGTTCCCTGGCTGATCAGGCGACCTGCGCCATTGTTCTGCAGTAGCGTGATGGTGTTCGAGCCGCTGTTGGCCACGATGGCGTCCGGCAACCCGTCGTGATTGACGCTGGCGATGGCAACGGCCAGCGGCGCCGTTCCGACGGTGATGACCTGGTCGATGACCAACGAGCCATCCGGCTGGCGCAACAGCACCCGCGCCGCATTCTGCGCAACGTTGACGACGATCATGTCGAGATCGCCGTCACCGTCGAAGTCCGCGGTCGCGGCGTGTGTGGGCGTCAGTCCTGCGCCGTAGGCCTGATGCGTCGCCGCATCGTCCGGTGAGAGGCCACCGGTGATCGACACGGCGCCGGTCTGCTTGTGCACGCTGAAGATGGCCGGTGTGCCATCGGCATCGCCCATGACGATGCGCTGGGAGAGGCTGCTGACGGTGATGCTGTCAACGTCGCCGAACTCGATCTGGCCAATGGCGGTTGGAGCGCAGCTCAGGGCCAGGAGGAGCCCGATGGGCGCGCAGGACGGGCGCGTGCGACGCGGCCCGTTCGCTCGGCTGGGAGAACACACCAACCGCACTGCCTGCTCCTCCAAGATCCCCGTGGGAAGAGGGAACTTCCCGACTCAGAGGATGGCGCACGCAGAGTGGTATCGCAAAGCGTAAGTCGCTGTAAATATGATAGATACGTCAATTCAGGCGAGCTGCTGGTCCGGTAACGGCTCACCCCGGCGGAGTGGACGTTCAAAGGGTGCCAGCTCCGGGGGCAGGCGCTTGAGGCCTCGCCTGCGGGCCTTGGCGACGGCGTACGCCAGGGATTCATGCATGCGACGCCGGACCGCATCCGTCACGTTGAGCCCGCGTCGTTCCATCTCCGCCAGGGCCCATGCCCATGCGTGGTACTCCTCGAGGCAGCGCGGCCTGTAGGTGTTGAACCCGATGGCGTGGTGACCGATCTCATGCAGGAAGATCGCGGCGGACATCGGGCCGCGCGGCTTGGGAGCTTCGATCAGCCGACTCACCGAGCCGCCGTGATAGTGCACCTCCCACGCAACGCCACTCATCGACGATCGCCAGCGTCGGACGCGCACGCCGTAGGCGGCCAGCATGTCGCGCTGCATGGCGTCGTAGCGATCGCGCATCGGTGTGCGCCTGGGCTTCGGTTCCGATTGCACGACAGGCACGGCCGGCGGCTTCTGAAGCTGCTTCCGCGGGCGCTTGCGTGGCCGCTTCGGGAGCAGGTCCCACAGCGTCAGCATGGCGCGCCTCCATCGAGGATGGTTCCGGCGGCGATGTCGTTGCCGCGAGCGAAGTCGGACCATGACATAGCGCGCTTGCCTGCGGGCTGGACGTCGAGCAGTTGGAGTCGATTCGTGCCGCACTGCACAAGGCCTTGTTCGGAATCGATGAGTGCGCCTGCCGCGCCGTCGCCTGGGACAGTGCCGACCCGGAGCAGTTTGAGGTCCATGTCCCCGAGTCTGACGGAGATCCCGGG
>JBCBTA010000459.1:0-2026 GCA_039818905.1 Planctomycetota bacterium | reverse complement strand
TTGATAGGGTTTTCTGTCTTCTCGACGCTCTCAGCGGGGTGTGCCGCTCGGACCGCGACCAGTGATCGCGTGGTTCCCCCACCGCCCGCCACCGAGTACCGCACAGCCGCCGGTCTCCTGCGCGACATCCACCCCGCCGTGCTGTACGCGGCGTCGGTCAATCAGATGGCCGTCATCGACCGCGAGGACGAGGCTGGCAACATCATCCGCTACACGCTGATGACCGTCGGCGACGAGCCCGTCAGCCTTCGCATCACCATCCGGGATGACGCGCTCGGCGAGATCACTGCCAGCGTCGGGCGCTTCGGCGATGCCGACCGCGAGACCAGCCTCATCCGCGACTTCACCGCACGCGTCAACGAACTGCAATCCGGTGATGGCGTTGCACCCGCGACGTACTAGCCCGCCGCGGCGACCGCGGGCTGACGCTCCCTGCTGGCCCGGCCATTGCGCCGGTAATCGCGCTTGCCCTCGGTGATCGGCCGACCGCCAAGCACACGCACATTCGACTCACCGACGAAGCTGCACAGGTCGTTCAGCAGATCCTGCACCGGCGTGACGCGCAGTTGGTCGCACTCCATCTCGTAGCATCGCCCACTCGAGACGACGCGCAGTCGGACCGGCACAGGCTCTCCCACGCCGCCCAGCGCCGCGCGGGAGCGCAGTGCGCCGGCCACCATCTCCAGCGCACCACCCGTCGTCATCGACGACGCATCGATGCACACCTCCAGCGCCGTCGCCAGCTGTGTCGATGCCTGCTCCACCGGGATGATCCGCTCGACCTGCACCTGCGTATCGCCGCGGGAGTGATCGACCGTTCCTTCAAGGAAGACCACGCTGTCTGTCTTCAGCATCTCGGCGCACGCGCTGTAGGTCCGAGGGAAAAGCACACTGTCGATCTCGCCCAGCATGTCCTCGAAGGTCATGATCGCCATGCGATCGCCCTTGCGCGTCGTCACGGGTCGGACCGACTTGATCATGCCGCCGATCAGCACGCGCCGATCCTGGCGAACATCGCCGATGCTCGAGGAGTTGGTGTTGCCGAATCGCTCCAGCACGTGTCGCCAGCGATCAAGGGGATGGCTCGAGACGTAGAAGCCGAGAACTTCCTTCTCCTTCTGCAGCGTGGTCTGCTCATCCCACGACGGCACGCGCACCAGCGCCGGCTCGAACCGCTCAACTTCCGCCGGGCTCTCTTCACCGCCGAAGAGCGCGCCCTGGCCCGCCGCCCGATCCCGCGCCAGCGACTGCCCGGCGGCCACAGCACCCTCGATGGTCGCCACCATCGACGAGCGGGCTTCCGCACCGTGCACGCTGTCGAACGCGCCACTCAGCACCAGGGCCTCGATCGTCGCCTTGTTCACCACGCCCGGCGGTACGCGCTCGCAGAAGTCGTGCAGGGACCGGAACGTCCCGTCGTTGCCTCGCTCCTCGACGATGGCATCGATCGCGCGCCCGCCGACGCCCTTGAGCGCCTTGAGTCCGAAGCGCACGTGCCCGTGCAGTCCGTCCCGCATCTCATCGTCGTCGAACACGACCGTGAAATCGGCGTCCGACAGATTGATGTCCGGCGGGCGCACATCCACGCCCACCGAGCCATCGACGAAGACGGTATGGCGGCAGTCGTCCTTGTACCGGATCCAGTCCTCGACCTTCTGGGCCTGACTCTCGTACGTCAGGAACGCAGCCATGTACTGGTTCGGGAAGTACGTCTTCAGGAACGCCGTCTGATACGCGACGATCGCATAGCCCGTCGAGTGGCTCTTGTTGAATCCGTAGCCCGCGAACTTGAGGATCAGGTCGAACAGCTCCTCCGCCGCACGCTCGTTCAGCCCCTTCTCCGCCGCACCCGCGATGAACTTGGGGCGGTTGGCGTTGATCACCGATTCCTTCTTCTTGCTGATCGCCTTGATCAGCGTGTACGCCGCGCGCAGTGGGATGCCGCCCAACTCGTGGACGATCTGCATCACCTGCTCCTGGTACACCATCACGCCGTAGGTCTCGCTGGTGAAGCGATCGACGATCT
>JBCBTA010000458.1:0-2044 GCA_039818905.1 Planctomycetota bacterium | reverse complement strand
GGATCGTGCACCTCCTTGCCCTCCACATCCGCAAGCTCCGGCACCCAGCGGCGGATGTACACCCCCTGCTCGTCGTACCGCTCACCCTGCGTGGTGGGGTTGTAGATGCGGAAGTATGGGGCCGCGTCTGTCCCCGTTGACGCCGACCACTGCCACCCCCCGTTGTTGCTCCCGAGATCACCATCCACCAGCCGGCGCATGAACTGCCGCTCGCCCTTCCGCCAGTCGATCAGCAGGTGCTTGGTCAGGAACATCGCCACGACCATGCGGCAGCGGTTGTGCATCCAGCCCGTTTCGTTGAGCTGACGCATCGCAGCGTCCACGAACGGATACCCCGTCTGCCCTTCACACCAAGCCTCGAACGCGGCGTCGTCATCCGACCACGGCAGGTCGTCGTATCCCGGTCGGAAGTTCCGCCCCATGCACACCCGCGGGAAGTTCCGCGAGATGTGGATGTAGAACTCGCGCCAGACCAGCTCGCTCATCCACGTCCCCGGCCCGGTCTTCCGCTTCGCCTTCTTCCCGAAGTTGAGGGCTCCACCCTCCGACGCAGCCGCGGCGTCAAAGCACACCCGTGGCGAGATCACGCCCGCCGCCAGATAGGGCGACAGTGCGCTGGTCGAGTCCAGCCCTGGAGAGTCGCGCTCGGCCTTGTAGCGGTCGATCGTGCTCTCGACGAAGCTCTGCAGCCGCCGCTTCGCCTCGGCTTCGCCCGCCGGCCACAGCGACGCGTCGATGTGGGAATCGAAGCCGCCGACGCGCTCTGGAATGTCCGACGACGCCACATCAATGTCGGGCTGGCGTCGCGGCATGCCGCAGATGTCGATGCCCTCGTCGCGAATCCGCTCCAGCCACCGCTCCTGGAAGGGCGTGAAGACGGTGTAGTACTTGCCTTCCTTGGTGACCACGTCACCCGGCACGACGATCGTCCGGTCATCGAACGGATGCACCGCCATGCCCGACTTCTCGAACAGCTCCGCGGTGCGCTCATCGCGGCGCAGCTCGTTGATCTCGTACTCCCGATTGAGATACAGCGCATCACAGCCTGCGTCCTTCGCGGCCTGAAGCACGTTGCCCGGGACCGTCTCGATCGTGCCCGCATCCACGACGATCAGCGGAATGTTCAACTCTTCGAGCCCGACCTGCAGTTCGCGGAGATTTCGGAGCCAGAAGTCAACCTTGCAGCCGGCCTCGTCGTGCGCCTCCCACTCTCCGCGCGAGATGACGTACAGACCGACCACTCCGTCGTCCGCACGTGAACACGCCGCGTGCAACGCCCGATTGTCCTCCAGCCGCAAGTCTCGTCGAAACCAGTGCAGTGCGCGCATTGTTCAGGCTATCCCCATCTCTTCGCGAAGCCGGCGTCCCTCGACAGTGATTTCGGTCCGCTCCGTCTTCGCCATGCGATCGACGTTCTTCAGAATCATCGACATCCGGTTGTTTCCCGAGAATCGCTTCTGATGGCGCAACAGGAAGTCCCAATAGAACACGTTGAACGGACACGCTCCTTCGCCGCTGCGCTTGTTCGGGTCGTACGCGCAGTCGTCGCAGTAGTTGCTCATCCGCTTGATGTACTTGCCGGACGCGGCGTACGGCTTGGTGCCCACCACCCCGCCGTCGGCGTGCATCGCCATGCCGAGGACGTTCGGCGCCGTGACCCAGTCCACACCATCGACGTACATCCCCAGGTACCAGTCGGAGACCTGTTGTGGCTCCACACCCGCGATCAGTGCGAAGTTGCCCGTCACCATGAGTCGCTGGATGTGATGGCCATAGCCGTGATCCAGCACCTGGCCGATGCTGTCGCGCATGCATCGCATCTCGGTGTTGCCCGTCCAGTAGAAATCGGGCAGGGCCCCTTCCTGATCGAGCGCATTGCGATCGACGTACGACGAGCCCTCGTGCCAGTACACACCCCTGATGAACTCGCGCCACCCGATGATCTGGCGAACGAACCCCTCCACGCTGTTCAGCGGCGCATCAGACTCCAGTGCTGCCTCGTACACCTCTGTCGGTTCGAGCAGCTTGAGATTCAGCAGCGGCG
>JBCBTA010000457.1:0-2153 GCA_039818905.1 Planctomycetota bacterium | reverse complement strand
GCATCTCGCCCCAACGGCTGGCCACCGCATTGCGGTTGTACGCCGCGTCCTCTGCGCCCATGAAGATCGCGAAAGGAAGATTGCGCAGTCCGAGCGGCTGCGCTTCATTCGGATGGCCCGCCATCATCGCCGCCGCGGCGAAGCAGTCCGCCATGCGGGGTGCGAGCTGATAGACACCGTCGCCACCCGCTGAATAGCCCAGCAGATAGACGCGATCGGGATCGACACCGCGTGTGATGATCATGTTCTCGATCAGCCGGTCCAGCAGACCGTCGATGTGGGCCTGATGCCAGAGGTTCCATGTATCGGTCGGTGCGCGCGGCGCGACATACACGCCCTCCGTCGGCTCGTACAGCGTGACCTGATTGTGCCACTGCTGATCGTTGACTTCGGTGGGAGCACCGCCCCCGCCGTGGAGTGAGATCCACAGCGGACGATCATCCGCATCTTCGCCATAGGTCCGGACCATGAAACGCATGGTGTGCTCGCCGATGGTGATCGCCTCTTCGGCCACCTCCGCCGCGCGTGCGGCACGCAGCTGCGCACGGCGGGCGTCGCTGCGCTCCCGCGTCTGCTTCTTCGCCTCCTGCATCGACAGTGAGAGTGACTGGATGTTCAGATCCACCACGTCCGTTGCTTCGCTGCCGACATCAACAATGGTTCGCAGGGCCATGTGCTCCGTGCGGATGTCCATCACCACCTGCGACCCGGGATGGAACCTCGCTGACGGCATGTCGTTCAGGTCTGCTCGACCGGCACGCGTCTGCACCGACGTGCGGCGTCCGTCCGGATCGGCAAAGACCAGCTCCGCCACGATCCGATCGCCACCGACACGATCCCAGACACGGAATGACCGGGTGACCAGACCGTCCGCCGCTGCGGCTGCCGTGTCCTTCGCAACGTATCGGGTGGTCACATCGATGCCGGGCACGGTGTGGTCACCCCGGCTCCATGCCATCGGGAAGTGTGTCCCTGTGTCGCGCCATGACGTGGCCCACACGCCATGGCTCTCCGATTCCGCGATCGCCTGTGCCGCACGCCCGACGAACCAGCCGCGATCGAGTCCCTGTGCATCAAACTCGTCCGCACCGGTGAATCGCCAGTCCTCGCCATCCCAGATCTCGACCCAGGTGTGGTTGCCCGGAGTGGATACCCACTCAGCGACGCCGGCGACGCGCGCGGGAATACCAACGCTTCGACATGCATTGACCAGCAGAATCGAGAGCCCGGTGCACGTCGCTCGACCCTGCTTCATCGACTCGAAGGGCGACTGGTTGGGACGCTTGCGGCCTGTATTGTAATGCACGCCAATGACATCAAAGAGCGTGTCGTTCAGCAACTGAGCCGCCTCCTCGGCCGTCGCCGCGTCCTTGACGATCTGCCTCGCGATGGCGAACAGCGCGGGGCGCCAGCGTTCACGCGTTTCGTCCAGCGACGCATAGGGGAGCACGTCATTCAGGAAGATGTCCTCAGGGACCGCACCAGCCCATGCAAAGGCAGTCCGTGCCTGGAGCGCCAGTTCGAGATTCTCGTCCAGCAGGGCCCCATCGATGTCCTGATCACGTGCAGGAGCGTGCGATGCGAGGAAGCGGGCAGCTCGTTCCGCGAGGGGATCCTCAAGGGCTGCGGCCCGCTCCACGTGGGCCTGCCACGTCGCCGAGAGCGCTGCAGCGACCGCGCGGGACTGAGCCGCAAGCAGACAGAGGACACCGATGAAGAGCGACGTGATGATCCGCGAGTGCATGAACAGACGATACGGGGGCCGCCACCCGAGTGCCGACGGGTCAAGGGGGCCGCGTGCGAAGAAAAAACTCTAAAAGCCTGTCGATCCGGGTTCGGCCCGCTCGTCATCACTGTGACAGCGGCGATGGAGCATCGCCGAGGGGCATTCAAGCAGAAAGGACACAAGATCATGGCCAAGTTCACGATGAAGTTCATGCTGGCGTTTCACGACGATCCCACGAGCCTCGCGGACCTCTCACCGGAGGAGATGCAGAAGATCGTGCAGCGATACAACGCATGGGCCGGATCTCTTGCCGAGGAGGGGCGTCTCGCGGGTGCCGAGAAGCTGGCGGATGAGCCCGGCCGCGTTGTCCGGCGTGAGGGATCTTCGGCGACCGTCAAGGACGGCCCGTACTCGGAGACGAAGGAGG
>JBCBTA010000456.1:0-2161 GCA_039818905.1 Planctomycetota bacterium | reverse complement strand
GGTCCAACGAAAGCTCCCGTCTGCAGGTGGGCGGACGATACCACCACAGCTCGTGGCTGAGCCTCGGCGGTGCTGAGCTTCATCGGTTCTTTGCAGGCCTGTCCTTTGCGGGCAGGCTTGGTGTCGGTGAGGACTGTCTCGGGCCCGTCAGGCCTGCCGCAGCCACTTGAGCAGTCCCAGCAGTGACGGGGGCTTGCCGTACATCAGGACGCCGACGCGGAAGATCTTCGCAGCGGCCCACCCGATGATGAAGACGCCCATGAAGCCGACGGCGGTCGCGCTGATGGTCTGCCACAGCGGGACGGGATCGGTGTTCTGGCTCAGTCGGAGGATCATCACGAAGGGCGTCACGAAGGGGATGTAGCTCAGCGTGATGCTGAATGCGCTGTTGGGATTCTCGATGATGAGGAACCACAGGAACAGCGGGAGCATCAGCAGGGTCATGATCGGGCCCATGAGCGACTGGGCCTCGCGGATCTCCGTGACGGCCGAGCCGACGGCGGCCATGAGCGCGGCGAACAGGAAGTACGCCATCAGGAAGTAGATGATCAGCCACGGCACCTTGTCGAAGGGCAGCTGCTGCAGGATCCCGCTGCCGCCAAACTGCTTCGCCGCGGCGAGGCCGAGCACGACGTAGATCAGCAGCACGCTGAGGCCGACGAGGCCCTGGCCGACGATCTTGCCGGCAAGCAGCTGCGACGGGCTCGTCGCCGAGAGCAGCACTTCCATCACACGGCTGCTCTTCTCCTCAATGGTGGACATCAGCAGGTACTGACCGCCGGTCATCACGCTGATCCACAGCAGCATCATGAAGACGAGCGGCACGATGAACTCGAGCCCTTCGGCGGTGGTCGTCTCGCCGGTCTCGGTCACGGTGCGCATCCGCGAGGATGGGCTCGTTGTGAGGGCCACGATGCGCTGCGGATCCATGCCCTCGCGCTGCAGGCGTTCGTTGATGATGGCCTGGTCGATGGTGCGCTCGATGTCGCGCCGCGAGTCGTGGTCGAGCTTGCTGGCGTGAAAGAAGCTGTAGCTGTTGTTGGCCAGAGCCGCGGCGGCTTCTGTGCCGGTGGTCGCCTCGGCCGCCATCTCGTTGCTGCCCTGGTCCGCCGCGGGTGCAGGCAGCGCGAGCGAGCGTTCCCCGACGATGATCAGTCCGAGGAGCTGATCGTCTTCGGCAGGAAGACGGTCCTTGATGGGCTCCAGCTCGGTATCGCCATCGAGTGGAACGAGGCTGATGTCCGCCTCGCGCCCCGCGATGCGCTGGAGCATCTGCTGAGCCATCGGCGAGTTGAGTTGGTCTTCCGGGAGGATCTGCGAGATCTGCTCTTCGACGGCCTGCTTGCGCTGCTCGGCGATCTCCTTCTGCTTCTCGGGATCGAAGCGGACCTCGAGCGCCGAAAGGGCGACCTGGCCGATGGTCTGATCGACGATGGCAAGCTCGCCTTCCACGGCGGACTTGTCGCTCTTGAACAGATTGAGTGACGAGACGACGAAGATGATCGCGAGGATGATCAGCGGGAAGATGACCACGCCGAAGATGAACGCCTTGGTCAGCGCCGTGGACTTGAATTCGCGGTAGGCGGTGGCGAAGACCTTACGCATGGAGGTCCTCCTCGGAAGTGGCGGACCCGCCGGCGCTGAGCGCTGCTCGCAGCATGTCCTCGGAGTCACCCGGCTCCACCAGGCTCACGAAGACGTCCTCCAGTGTCGCCTGACGCATCTCGACGCGGCGTGTCGGCAGACGCCGCAAGACTTCGCCCATGACGTGCTGTGGATCGGCATTGGTGTCGAGGTGGGCCTCGATGGTGCGCGCATCGGGCTGCGTCATCGAGTGGATACCCGGAAGGTCGCCCAGCACATCCTGTCCCACTCCGTTCAGCGGCTCGATGACGATGGTGCGCGGATTGAACTGTTCGCGAATCTCATCCATCGTGCCGTCGAGGATCTTTTGTCCCTTGTTGATCATGAAGATGCGATCGCACAGCTGCTCCGCTTGCAGCAGCACGTGCGTCGAGAAGATGATCGTCTTCCCCGCTCGGTGCATGTCGTCGATGAGACTGTGCAGCAGTCGGGCGTTGACGGGGTCGAGGCCGCTGAAGGGCTCGTCGAGGATGATGAGCTCCGGGTCGTGAATGATCGTCGCCAGGAACTGCACCTT
>JBCBTA010000455.1:0-2163 GCA_039818905.1 Planctomycetota bacterium | reverse complement strand
GCGGCGCGTTGTGGCGGAACTCGAACTCGACGACTGCGACGCCTTCGGCAATCCAGTTGCCGACGAACGCGTTGTTCGACGAATTGAACTCGTCCTGGGCCCGGAAGACGGTGGGCGGGAAGGGCGCACCGGCCGTCGCGAGGAAGTTGAAGTCGCTGGAGGCATATGCCCCGCCGTCAGCACCACCGGTGGGGAACCAGTTGAGGAGGGTGTTGTCGGCGTCACGCCACTCGGCGGGGCCGGACTCGAAATCCTCCAGGAAGGGCAGAGCGATCCCCGCATTGGCAGTTCCAGCCGCGGCAAGACCGACGATCCCCACGATCGCGGGCGAAAGACGCATAGTGTTCCTCTCTCTCGTTCTCTCAAAGGCAGATCAGCCGCGGCTCCCCCATGAGCCACAATTGCGACTGAGTCTCAAGAACGTAGGATGGGGCCACCCATCCGGCAAGTGGAAGTTCCTCGAATCCTCAAGAAATTGCCGTTTGACAGGAATTGGGGCCCGTGAAGGGGGCCGAATCTGAGGCTGGCTCGGCTGGGTCAGACGCTCTGGTTGGTGAAGTTCGGGCATCAGCCCGATCATGCGACGAACCGGAGTGGATCCTGCCGACGTACCACCGCCGGACAACACTGTCCGGGCGAACCACAGGCGTGAGGGCTGAAGCAGATGTGTGGAATCGTTGCCTATATCGGGACCAAGCCGGCCAAGCCGCTGCTGCTCGAGGGTCTGAAGCGTCTGGAGTACCGCGGGTACGACTCGGCGGGCATGGCGGTGCTGGACAGTGACATCCAGACCTGCCGCGCCGTCGGTCGCGTCGCGATGCTGGAGGACAAGCTTGCGGAGCAGACCGGGTTCGACGGAACGCTCGGCATTGCGCACACACGCTGGGCCACACACGGCTCGGTGACCGAAGCCAACGCCCACCCGCACCAGGATGAGCGCAACGGCATCGCGCTGATCCACAACGGCATCATCGAAAACTACGCGGCCTTGAAGACGTATCTCAAGGACCGGGGCCATACCTTCACCAGCGAGACCGACACCGAGGTCCTGACCAAGCTGATCGGTGAGCTGTACGACGGCGATCTGGAAGCTGCGGTGCAGGCCGCCCTGCGCGAGGTGACGGGCGCGTACGCGATCTGCGTGTTGTGCGCCAACGAGCCGGACACGCTGGTGGTGGCCCGCAAGGGCTCGCCGCTGATCGTGGGCATCGGTAACGGCGAGTACGTCGTGGCATCAGACCCCTCGGCGATCGTGGCCCACACGACGCAGGCGATGACGCTTGAGGACTACAACGTCGTCAAGCTCACGCGCGACGGGTTCCGGACCTCGACGATCCAGAACGTCTCGGTCACCCCAAAGGTCATGCAGCTCGAGATGGACCTCGAGCAGATCGAGCTGGGCGGCTTCGAGCACTTCATGCAGAAGGAGATCTTCGAGCAGCCACAGTCGCTCGCCAACACCATGCGAGGCCGACTGGACCACAACGAAGGTCGCGTCGTGCTCGGTGGCGTCTCCAACTTCGCATCGGATCTGGTCAAGGCACGCAAGTTCATCCTGACGGCACAGGGCACCGCGCTGCACTCGGCGATGATCGGCGAGTATCTCTTCGAGGACCTCGCCAAGATCCCGACGGAGTGCGAGTACGCATCGGAGTTCCGGTATCGCAATCCGATCATCGATGACCGCAACGTCGTCATCGCCGTGAGCCAGTCCGGCGAAACGGCCGACACGCTCGCGGCCCTGCATGAAGCACGTGAGCGCGGCGCACTCGCGCTGGGTGTCGTGAACGTCGTTGGTTCGACGATCTCGCGCGACACCGATGCGGGTGTCTACCTGCGCGTCGGACCGGAGATCGGCGTCGCCTCGACCAAGGCGTTCATCGGCCAGGTCGCCGTGCTGACGATGCTGGCGATGTACGTCGCCCGTCGCCGCTTCATGTCGCCTGACGAGTGTGCACAGCTCATCACCGAGCTCGAAGCGATTCCCGACAAGATCCAGTTGGCGCTTGACACCGCTGAGCGCGTCCGCGAGGTGACGCTCAAGCATGTGGACAAGGACAACTGGCTCTTCCTCGGTCGTGGCTACAACTATCCCACCGCGATGGAGGGTGCGCTGAAGCTCAAGGAGATCAGCTACATCCACGCCGAGGGCATGCCCGCGGC
>JBCBTA010000454.1:0-2168 GCA_039818905.1 Planctomycetota bacterium | reverse complement strand
CGCGCACGGCGAACATCGAGATCGTGGTGCCGGCGTTCAACGAGGAACTCAACCTTCCGCATGCGCTGCGCAGCGTGGTGGACTGGGTCGATCGTGTCTTCGTCGTTGACTCCGAGTCCACCGACAGGACCCAGGAGATCGCCGCGAGCATGGGCGCCGAGGTCGTGGTGCAGCCGTGGCTCGGCTACGCCGGTCAGAAGAACTGGGCCCTGGACAACCTGCCGCTGCAGTCCGACTGGGTCTTCATTCTCGACTCCGACGAGTCCATCACGCCCGAACTGCGCGACGAGCTGCTGGAGATCGCGGCCCGCGATCCCGCGACCGTGCGCGAGGCCGGCTTCTACGTGAACCGCCTGACGTACTTCCTCGGCAGACCGGTGCGCCACGGCGGGTACTTCCCGTCGTACAACCTGCGCTTCTTCAAGCGAGGGCGCGCACGCTACGAGGATCGCGAAGTTCACGAGCACATGATCGTTGACGGCCCCACCGGGCGCATGCGCAACATCATGCTGCACGAAGATCGGCGCGGTCTCGAGCACTTCATTGCCAAGCACAATCGCTACTCGACGCTCGAAGCACGGGAGCTCTGGAAGGGACGCGCAACGCGCGGCTCGGATCGAGCCAAGGAACTGGAGCTCGGCATCGCCTTCCGGCGCTGGCTGAAGTACTACGTCCAGCCGCGCCTGCCGCTCGCCGGCCTGTGGCGCTTCCTGTACATGTACATCCTGCGGCTCGGGTTCCTCGACGGCGCAACGGGCATTCGCTTCTGTCTGCTGCTGTCCACCTATGACACGTTCATCTCACTGAAGCTCGCCGAGCTGAAGTCCATGGGCGTGGATCTGGACGATCCCGCGGCGATCCCCGCGCCACCCCACGCGCTGGCGCAGGAGGAGGGCACCGTCACCGCCGTGCCGCAGGAGAAGCTGGCGGAGGCCGAGTCACCTGCGCCCCAGCCGGCGGCTGCCCCGCCCAGGGCGCGTCCCGCGGATGCGCCGGTGGCCCGTAGCAAGGGCGCGCATCAGATCGGCGACGAGGGTGTTCGTGCCTTCACGCCGGCGGACATCGAAACGTGCCCCAAGCCGCCAGTCTCGATCGTCCTCCTCACGTACAACGAGGAGGAGAACATCCGCGCCTGCATGGAGACATGCGGCTGGTGCGATGACATCCACCTGCTCGACTCCGGCAGCACGGATGACACCTGCAGGATCGCCGAGGAGATGGGCGCGACGGTGCACGTCAATCCCTTCGAGAGCTTCGGCCAGCAGCGCAACTGGGCGATCGACAACATCCCCGTCAAGTACCGCTGGCAGTTCCAGCTCGATGCCGATGAGCGCTTCACTCCAGCGCTCGTTCGTGAGATGAACGAGCGCATCAAGGGCGACGAGAGCATCGAAGACGTGTGCGCCTATCGCTGTCCCTCCATGATGATGTTCATGGACCGGTGGCTGCGCTACGCGGCGGAGTATCCGGTCTACCAGGTGCGCCTGATCGACCGGGAGCGGTGCCGTTTCGAGGACTACGGCCACGGGCAGCGCGAGGTGCCGTCGGGTGGCATCGGCGTGCTCGACATGCCGTACATGCACTACAACTTCTCGAAGGGTCTCGACGAGTGGTTCGAGAAGCACAATCGCTACAGCAGCCTGGAGGCGCGCCAGGCACTGGCCCAGCCGCGCATTACGACGCGCGGCGCGTTGCGCGGCCTGTTCTCACGTGATCCGCTGACCCGTCGCCGCATGCTCAAGGCGCTCGGCTATCGCGTGCCGCTGCGCGCAACCATGGTTATGGCATACTCCATGATCATCCGGCGCGGCTTCCTCGACGGGCTCGCAGGGCTCAACTACACGCGGATGCGTTCGATCTACGAAGGCATGGTGTCGGTCAAGATGTCCACCTTCCGTCATGATCAGCAGCGCAAGGGCGCGCACGGCAACGGCAGCACCAAGGACTGACGGCGATGAGCGAGGCCATCGGCACCAAGCCGCACGACGCCCCCGGCGACGCCGCGGAGTCGATCGACATGCGCAAGCGCGCGGTCAGCCCGTACACCTTCAAGGAGAAGGTGATGCGCCTGCTGTGGAACTACCTTGGCCAGGTCATCTTCCGTCTCACGTTTCACAGCTGGTACGAGACGCGGGCTCGCATCCTTCGCCTCTTCGGCGCGACGATCG
>JBCBTA010000453.1:0-2172 GCA_039818905.1 Planctomycetota bacterium | reverse complement strand
TTCGGCGGCTTTTCGGCCCAGGCGATTGCCGATCGCGTGGCGGACGCATCCTCGCGCGTGATCGTGACGTGTGACGGTCTGTTCCGACGCGGCAAGGTCATCCCGCTCAAGGAGAACGTCGATTCGGCGGTCAACGAGCTACGTGGTGGCGGAAGCACCAACGATCCCGTCGTCGAAAAGGTCATCTACTTCAAGAGGACGATGAATCAGATCGCCTGGCATCAGGATCGCGACCACCAGTGGCGCGATCTCATGGTGATGGCGGACGATGACTGCCCGTGCGAGCCGATGGACAGCGAGGACATGTCCTTCCTGCTGTACACCAGCGGATCGACGGGCAAGCCCAAGGGCATCGTGCACACCGTTGGCGGGTACATGGTGTACACGTATCTGACGGCGAAACTGAGCTTCAATCTGCAGCCGGACACGGGGCAGATCTTCTGGTGCACCGCCGACGTCGGCTGGATCACCGGGCACTCGTACATTCTCTACGGCGTGATGAGCAATCGCGTTCCGACGGTCATGTTCGAAGGCGCGCCGAACTTCCCGGACGAAGGTCGATTCTGGGATGTCGTCGAGCGGCACAAGGTCACGCAGTTCTACACCGCGCCGACGGCGATCCGCGCTTTCATGAAGTGGGGCGACACCCATCCGGCGGAGCGTGACTTGTCGTCGCTGCAGGTGCTCGGGACCGTCGGTGAGCCGATCAATCCCGAGGCGTGGATGTGGTACCACCGGACGATCGGTGGCGAGCGCTGCCCGATCGTGGACACCTATTGGCAGACCGAGACGGGCGGGCACATGATCACGCCGCTGCCCGGCGCGACGCCCACCAAGCCGGGGTCGTGCACGCTACCGGCTCTGGGCATCGATGCCGCGGTCGTCGATGCCGACGGCAACGAGGTAGACGCGAACGCGGGTGGACTGCTGGTGGTCCGCAAGCCGTGGCCCGCGATGCTTCGCGGCGTCTACGGCGACCGCCAGCGATTCATTGACACCTACTGGTCAACGGTCTCGATCGACGGGCAGCCTGTCTACACCGCCGGTGACGGCGCCAAGCGTGACGATGACGGGTACTTCTGGATCATGGGTCGCATCGACGACGTGATCAACGTCTCCGGTCATCGACTGGGAACGATGGAGGTCGAGTCGGCCCTGGTGAGTCACGACCTGGTGGTGGAGGCAGCGGTCGTGGGCATGCCGCACGAGATCAAGGGCACGGGCATCTCCGCCTTCGTGACGCTCGCACCGGGAGCGCCGGCGGATGACGCGACCCGCAAGGCGCTGCGGGAGCACGTCGCCGGCGAGATCGGAGCCATCGCCAAGCCCGATGAGATCCGCTTCGCCGAAGCGCTGCCCAAGACACGGTCGGGCAAGATCATGCGCCGGCTGCTGCGCGACATCGCCTCGGGCGAGGAGCACGTCAAGCAGGACACATCCACGCTGGAGGACTACTCGGTCCTCGCCCGGCTTCGCGAGTCAGGGGAAACCTGAGTCTCGGATGCGCGTCCCGGCGGGAATCCCGCAAGGGCGCGCTCGATGACGGTATCGATCTCCGAGTCGCGTACGCGTGCATCGATGTTGCCGTGCACGGTCGCGCTCCAGACGGCCTCGCCGGAATTGGGGTCGATGAACTCAAGCAGCAGCGTACCCTCATCGAAGATGAAGACCTGGGCGTCGTACGTGCCGTGGACGACCATGTTGCGCGGGTGCCCGCCATACACCACGGTCTGCTGATTGATGATGACGAGGTTGCATCGCGCGATCAGGTCCTCCGGGCCGGCCTCGGAGGCGATGCGGAATCCCCGGTCGATCAGCGACCGTTCGATGGAGGCCTGGACGCGGTGCGCAAGAGATGCCGCGGATTCCGAGGCGGCCGCCCCCCTGATGGTGGCGTCGTCACTCCAGGCGACCCCGGTGAAACGCTGGAAGTCGGTGTCTGGGTCGTACTGCACGCTGACGCTGGCGGGGCTGCTGCAGCCGAGGCCGACGAACAGGCCGGCGAGCACGACGAATCTGGGGATCCACTGCTTTGCCATGTGGGCCAGTATATGAAGGCCCATCTTGAGGCCCTTGGCGGTATAGTCGGCGTCATGCTTGCAAAGGTGGGTCGGGCCGGATCGTGCATGTGGGTGCTATGCCCGCTGCTTCTCACGGGCTGTGATCAGCAGT
>JBCBTA010000452.1:0-2174 GCA_039818905.1 Planctomycetota bacterium | reverse complement strand
GACCAGGCTGCACTTCAGCGAGGTCGGGCTCATTCCCGCTGCCACCTGGCGATCGATCCTCGATGTCGCCGCATTCGATCTCGCCAGCGACGAGATGTGGCTCGACATCGATGCCGAAGCAGCCATGCATCAGACTGGTCGCGATCCACTGTTGCTCATCCCGAGCGATCGACCCCTGATCAAGACCATCATCGATGCGCTCATGGCGCACGGCGATGCGCCGCAGCACGGTCTTCACATCATCGCGCTGGAAGCCCCGTTCGTCATGAGCGTGAGCCATGAGGGGCGGCTGAATGTGTGGTGCGCAAACGACGCCGTCGCGGACCTGATCGTCAGCGTTCTCTGACGGTCCGCACTTCCGTCACGCACGTCAGCCGAAGCACACCCGACTCCACATTCACATCACGCAGGCGCACCAGACGCAGATCATCTACCGAAACTTCTGCACGCTCCGTCAGGGCCACCCCGTCCACCAGCGCCTCGAGCACCTGTCGTCCCTCAGGATCGCGCAGCATGTCCTCCGGAAGTAGGTGCTCGATGTGGGCCGCGCGCAGCCGACCCGGCAGCATGAGCGCGCCGACATGCAGTGAACGCACCGACACACCCAGCCCACCCGATGCCCCGATGTGTGGCGTCAACGTCGCCCCGACGATCTGGCCATCGGACTCCGCATCGAGAACCTCCGCACCAACGACGATGGCGTCGTCTCGGAAGTCCACCGCGATGCGCCCGATGCGTCCTGGCCACCGCATGTCATGGTTCGAGAGCCACATCGGCAGCCGCACGTTCAGCCATGCATTCGCCGACGCCTCGGAGATCTCCAGCGTCCACACCTCGTCACTCCGCGGCAGCGTCATCTCGCTGCTCACGCGGCGCTCCAGCGATTCGGCACTGGCGATCGTTGCGGGATCATCCGGCGTCACACTCGTCCACCACGATGGCGTGGACCGAGACAGCGCAACGGCTCCGAGTGATGCCAGCGTACCGAGCGCGACGACGACCAGACCGACGGCGAGCGAGACATGCACGACCCGCGTCGTTCGACCGGGCCCGCCGGACGCACGAGAGCGCCCTGCGCCCTCACTCATGCCGCGTCGTACCTGCGCACGACGACCGTGTCGTTCTGTCCGCCAAAGCCGAAGCCATTGCTCATCGCGACCTCGATGCCGCCCGCATCACGCAGATCACGAGACTCGTTGGCGACATAGTCGAGATCGCAGCGCGGATCGGGCGTCTGCAGGTTGATCGTCGGCGGGACGAACCCTGTCCGGATCGCCTGCACGCAGGTGATCAGTTCGACGGCACCAGCCGCCTGAATCAGATGTCCCATCATCGACTTAATGGAGCTGAACGGGATCCTCGGAGCCAGGTCACCGAACACGCCGCGGACTGCAACCGTCTCGATGGAGTCGTTCTCCTGTGTCCCCGTGCCGTGCGCCGAGATGTACTGCACCGGCGGCCGTCCTTGGGCGTCGGTGGCGTGCGGGTCAATCCCGGCGTGCGCCAGCGCCTGGCGCATCGACTCGATCGCACCCTTGCCTTCGGGCTGAATGTCGGTGATGCGATACGCATCGGCGGAACTGCCGAAGCCGGCCAGCTCGACCAGCGGCGTGGCACCGCGCTCCAGCGCATGGTCCAGCCGCTCGAGGATCACAATGCCGGCACCCTCACCCATGACGAAGCCGTCTCGCGTGCCGTCGAAGGGGCGAGCCGCGGTCGATGGATCGTCGCGTCGTGTGGACATCGCCGTGAGGCGAATGAACCCGGTCATGCCCAGAGCGTGAATCATCGTATGCGAGCCGCCGGCAATCATGACGTCCGCATCGCCGCGCTGCAGCATGTGATACGCCTCACCGATCGACTGAGTACTCGCCGCGCACGCGGTCATGCAGTTGAAGGCCGGTCCGCGAGCGCCGAGTGCCGATGCCAGATGCGTCAGCGCGAGGTTGGGCTCCTGCTCGATCTCGCGCTGGGCATCGAAGTGCGCTGACAGCTCTGCCCAGCGGACCAGATCAAGCTCATTGCCCTCTGCGTTCCACGCACCGATGTTCACCCGCGCGAAGGTGTCGAGATCCAGCGTGCCTTCGCCGGAGCCAAGGTAGATTCCGACACGACTGGGCGAGAGTCCCGCCTTGGCCGCCGTTGCAGACCCCTTGGACGCGTCGCCGAAACCT
>JBCBTA010000451.1:0-2178 GCA_039818905.1 Planctomycetota bacterium | reverse complement strand
CGTGCGCACCAGGCCTTCGCCCTCGCCAAAGCCGGTGTCGGCATCGGCGATTACGGGCAGCTTCGAGCCGAGGGTGACCTGTCGGATGACGGTGCAGAACTCCGTCAGTGTCAGAAGACCGATATCCGGAACGCCAAACGCCGCGGTGACCGCGGCCCCCGAGACGTATGCCCCTTCGAAGCCCGCCTGGGCCACGGCACGTGCGACCAGTCCGTTGAACGCGCCGGGCAGCCCCACGCAGTGATCGGACATCAATGCCCGCAGTCGTGCGCCTGGATGTGGTGTCGTCATGGCAGCCATGGTAGGGGCTCGGACGCATCGTGTTGTCACAATGCCGCACCACGCGTGGTCCGCGAGCAACGCAGCGTCCGCAGGTCCGAGAGTGTCACTCCTGGTGGCCGTCGTGACCGCACCGCGGGTTTCGGCATGGGATTTGAAGTGGGTGTTCTTCGCACAGGGGCGACGCCCCGATGGTTGAGAGAGGGAGGCGCGCATCGCGTGGCAGCGCGGTGCGTCGCTTTGGGTAGCAACGATCCACCACCACCACCCGGGCGAGGTCACACTCGTCCGGCACTCCCACTGCACCGCAATGGTGCCCCCAGCATGGACCGAGCATGTCCTAGCGGATGCGCTCGGTCCATGCCATTGCGCCGACACGGCGCGTCGGGCCGAAGTCCGCGCTGGCAGCGACGGTCTCCTTCCACGCGCGTGCGACACCGGGATGGCGACGCCCGAAGACGTTGTACATGGTGAGCATGCCACCGGTGCGCACCAGCGGGGCCCATCCTTCAAGATCCGCCTTTGCACCATGGTGCGTCGTATCGCTATTGAGCAGCAGCAGATCAATCGCGCGGCCATCCCAGCCCCTTCGGGCATCGGCGGACTTCTCGCGCAGACATGTGACGCGCGTCTGCAAGTCATGCGATTTCACCGTCTCGGCGAATGCGCGCAGGCGGGCGTCGTCGGGGAAGGGATCGATGGATGTCAGCGATGCGCCTGGGCCGGCATCGACGCGCGAGCCAAGCCCCATGAGCACGCATGTCTCGCCGCAGCCACAGCCGACCTCCACGATCGTGGTGCGCTGGCGCGCGGTGCGGTAGAGCATGGCGGCCTCACCCAGGCTGAGCTCGGGCGTGAGCTGGTCGAAGAGTTCGACGATGCGCGCGCCATCCCTGCCGCTGAGCACGCGCAGGCGTGCCGGGCTCAGGCGGGTGAGCAGGGAAGGGGTCGGTCGAATTCGGACGTCCTCACGCATGCGCGTTCCGGCAGCGTATCGGCAACCTTGGGGCCCTGCCGTCAGTAGAGTGATGGCATGCAACGCGTCTTCCTTCTGGTTCTGGCAGCGATAACACTGACCGGGTGTGCCCCCAACCCCTGGCGATCGAGTTTCGTCGCCAATCCGTCGGTGGGGGACGTCCAATTCGAGCCGACCGATGCCGTGACGCTCCGCGCCGTCGAGTGGGAGCGTCTTGAGGCGTTCGGCAGCGAGGCCCGGGCTCGCGCCATCGCGAGGGATCTGCCACCCGATGCATGGCCGCTGGAGCTGCGCCGTCAGGAGAAGGGCGAGTTCCTGCGCGGCCTGCGCGTGCTGGAGGAGCCAGAGGGTGTGATCCTGCTCGGGTCGAGCGCCTTTGTGGAGCCGGGCACGATCGATCCATACGCCGGCACACTGCAGCAGCACGCCGCATCCATCGGTGCGCACTATGCGGTGTACAGCGAGCGGTATGTCGGGCCGCGCGAGACGATCGAGTCGTATCCGATGACGACGTGGTACAGCGACGTGCGTACCCGTGACGGCAAGAAGCCGCGATCGGGCTCATCGACCACATACGTGCCCGTGGTGGTCACGCGCGATTCGTTTCAATACGTCGTGTACTACCTGCGCCGCGTCGATGGCATGGCAACGGAGATCCTGCCGCCCGATCAGGGCTGGTGGTAGCTGTTCTTTGGATCAGAAGTCGTCGCGCAGTCCGAACTCGATGGTGTACATCTGGGCGATGTCGGCGGCGGACTTGGCCGAGAGGTTGCTCAGTCTGTCCAGCGCATCCTCGACGTCCTGCACTGCGAGACTGCCGAGCAGTTGGAACTTGTGGGCCAGGATGTCCTCGAGATTCGCGGTCGTGTTGCGGGCGTGCCCGGCGGGGTACATCACCAGGCCGCTGTCATGCTCGGCGCCTG
>JBCBTA010000450.1:0-2228 GCA_039818905.1 Planctomycetota bacterium | reverse complement strand
GCCGTACTCTCGTTCTTCGCGAACCCCGGTTGGAGAGGTGGTCGCGGTGACTCTCCCTTGTGGGTCGGTTTCGAATCGCGTCACGGCATGCTGGGCGACGCCTCCCGGCCCAACGGCCGCGGGATGATGAATCTCTGCAAGCCTTCCACTGGTGCCCGGGCCGGCGGCAAGATCAAAATCGTACACATACCTTGTCTCGGCCCCTGACTCCGTCCGCTCCTTTCGGATGAGTTGGTATGTCGGCTCATACTCCGCGCGCCAGACGATCCGGCTCGGCGCGGGGAAGCCGGCACGAGCAGTCATCTCGCGGCGAGTTGGCCGACCTCGCATCCTGGGATCAGGGTTGGCGTCGTCATAGACGGTCAACTCTTCGAGTCCATCCGGCATCGTGATACGGACGGTATTTCCTTGCGAGTCATACCCGAAGGTCGTAACCAAGACGCGGTACGATCCATCGCGCGAGAGTCGCGTGCGATGGTCGAGGACATCACCGCGGTAATTGAAGGTGTATGTCGTTAAGGTGCCGTCAGGATCGAAGACGAGCGTTCGATCCGTCGGTGTGTTGAGAAACTCGGCGCGGGGCGGGGCGTACTGCAGACCGTCGTATTGATAGTGATACTCACGATCAGCATACAGCTGCCGTTTGACACGGCCGAAGCTCCATGATGTCGGATCCGTGTCATACTCGTTCTGCAGGTAGGTGTCCCCGTTGGCGTCCGTGACCCGCATGATGTTCTGCGCGAGGGCCGGGTGGGCATGTGGCGAGGCGTAGGCGTACGTGCGCGTGGCTCCCTCGGGCTGATCGGGTGTCAGCGGCGCGCGCACGCAGACCAGCCGTTGGGCATCGCCATCGTGAAGGAACAACACTGTTCGGCCGGCGTGATCACTGATCGCCTCGAGGAGTCCGCACTCGCCGTAACGAAACGAAATGCCTCGATCATCGTCGTCCCGCACTTCGGCGACACGACCCGAGGCATCGTACGTGTACCGCAAGCGGTTGCCGTGGCGGTCGCGAATCTCAACAAGGGGGATGCGCTCAACATCTGTCCATCCGCCCGGACGACGGAAGCTCCATGAAACACCCCCTGCAGCCCGAACGACGTACCGATGCGGGCCCGCCGCATCTTCCTCAAGCGACTCAAAGACACCTCGGGGCGGCGCGAAGTGCGCACCGGTTCGGACGAAGATGTCCTCGTTGAGCCGCCCAGTCCAGCGGGCAACACTGCCGTCATTGAGTTCTCGCAGATAGACGTTGTGGTTGTGGTCCCAATTCCACCCGAAGGGTCCTCGGTGAGAAGGCCCACTTCGATACCGCCTCACGAAGTGGAGCGGGAGGACGGACGTCGCGACTTCCAGATCGACCTCCGTGATGCGAAGCGTCCCAGCGAAGAGATCGACTGGATCGCCGCCGAGCGGCGGCTGTCGGGATTGCTCGCCGCTGTGAAGAGGACTCGACTCGCCCTGGGGTGGTTTGTCAGATGGAGACTCGTCTTTCGGCGGTGCCTTCATGGTGCCCGCGGTGACAACGTCCGGGGCACCCTGTGCGCTGGGTGTGTCGCCTTCGGCCCCTGGGTTGACGTTCGTTGGCGCATTGGTCGCGCCCGGAGTTGGCGTCACCGCTCCCGACCCGCCGCCACAGTTCGCCTCCGCCACGGCTTTGTCCAACCGGCGAAATGCACCTGGGTGGTTCTCCCGGGCGCCGTCGTTCGTCTGGTCGCCGACGGCCTTCACGAAGTTGGCCATCTCACACACATCATCTGTGCCGAACGTGTCTCCGGTCGAGTAGCGCCTCGGCGTCCCGTCCGACCCTGTGAAGTTGACGGGCTTCGTACCGTGGAGAACGTAGTACCAAGACTTGTCACTCATCTGTCGGTGCTTCCCGCGCTGCGAAAGAACGCCTCTCCAGCCTGCCGGCCAAACCGTACCCAGCGGACTTGCGGCTGAACGCGCTGCGTGATTCCGATGGCAGGCGTCTACTCACGCGGCCCGAGAAGTTCGCGCATGATGCGCTCCAGCATCTCGGGTGAGAGCTGCCCGCGTTCCAGCAGCCTGCCGAGCACATCCTTCATCTCGCTGGCGAGCGCTCGATCACCTGCATCGTCGTCACTCGCTTCCGATGCGCGGGATGGCCGGCTCGACGATCGCGGTGCATCGACCAAGCGCGTCAAGATTGACCGCTTGATCTCAACTGCATCGGCATCCTTGATCTCGAGTGCGATGGCAAGGTC
>JBCBTA010000449.1:0-2231 GCA_039818905.1 Planctomycetota bacterium | reverse complement strand
CTCGGCGTTGCCGCGGCTGGCCCGGGCGGTCGCCTGCAGCACGGTGTAGGCGCCCATAGCGTCCCCACGTCCCAGCAGTCGCCGGGCTTCCGCAGTGGCGCCGGCGCCCGACGGACTTCTGGATGGTGTGGCGTGCTTGCGGTGTCGAGCCACGCAGCGATCTCCCGAGATCGGCGTCACGCCGAGGGCACGGCACGGTTGATCAGCTCGTCCTGATCCCATTCCGCGAGGTACTTCGGATCCACCTCGTCGATGAAGGGCTGGAGGTGCTTCTCATAGCGCCGCCAACGACCGATCGAGCCTGTGTAGATCGGCTGACGCACCTGCTCGAACGACGCCGTCATCGCCGTGCGCTGCGACTCGTGTGAGCGGAGGCATGCCTCGTCGAAGGGTAGATCAAGGAAGTCGAGGATCTTGTGGACCCAGTTCTCGTTGTCCACGACGAGATGCTCGTACTTGACTTCCAGGATCTTGACGTCGAGCACGCTCTTCCAGTGCTCCATGAGCTCGCGGTACTTGTTGTAGTAGTACCCGAGGTTGGCAAGATCCGCCGCCTGCGGATGCTGGCCCTGGAAGTTCAGCATGTGATACGAGACCGCATTGTCGCGCGGGTCGCGCATGATGTGGAGCACATGGGAGTGGGGGAACATCAGCGAGATGAGCCCGACGTGCAGAAAGTTGCCCGGCATCTTGTCCACGACGTATCGCGCGTTGAGGTCGATCTCTGCGATCGACTCCAGGTAGTACTTCGTGTTCGAATCAAGTTTCGGTCGGGTGAGGTTGCGATCCTTTGTCAGGATCGAATCACTTGCCGTAAAGCGACGTCCTTCAAGCCTGTTGGCGCAGTGCGTGATGAACGCGAGCTCGCCCGCGCCAACGACCTGCGGGTGCATGTCGAGAATCTGCTCGAGCAGGGTGGTGCCTGATCGCGGCATGCCGAGCACGAAGACGGGCCGCTCACTCTTGAGTGATGCCTTTGGATGCGCCGGGACCTTCTCCTGCGAGAACAGCTCCATGCCGCGGGTCATGGTCTTCTCGAACTTCTCGCGGTTGAAGCCGAACTCGTCCATGCGGTGTCCGCGATGCACGGCTTCCATGGCTTCATCGAAGCGCTTCTGCTTGCCGTAGAGGGCCGCGAGCGAGAACCACGCGCCTTGGCGGTTGTTCATCGAGCTGTTGGAGTCATTGACGACGGAGAGGAACGCCTCCTCCGCCTCCTCCAACTCACCGACGCGGTACGCGGCTTCGCCGAAGATCCATCGGATGCCGATGGACGCGGTGGTGGAGTATCGCGCCTTGAGCAGTTCGTAGGCGTCCTGCGCTCGCCCTGCGAATCGCAGCGCCTCGGCCAGAGAGGAGTACACAGCCGAGCCGCCGGGCAGTGACTCAACCTCACCCTTCTCGATCAACTGTTGAAACAGCTCGATGGCTCCATCAACGTCGCCGTCCTGCCGCCGCGCTGCCGCCGCCCAGTAGCGGGCCTTGGAGTCCTCGGGGCGCAGTCGCAGGGCGGATTCGGTGAATCGTCGTGCCACCTTCGGCCCCAGCCATCGCTTGGATGAGCCCGTCACGGCGAGGGACCCGAGGAGCATGAGGTAGTCGAAGTTCTCCTCGTTGCCTTTGAAGTTCTCGAGGAGGAGATTGAATGCCCGCGGTTCCTGATTCTGGCGCACGTGCAGCTTCGCCTGCTCCATGATCATGGGAGCCGAACTCGCGCGCTTCTGCTGCGGAACCCGTTGTGGACGCTTTGTTCGACGTACCTGCCGCGCCACGGGCAAGCCTCCTCTGCACAACACACCGTGGTTGGAATAATACAGCCCCCGCCAGTGGGTGACGGGGGCTGTGGAGAATCGATGGAAATCGGCTCACGACGGGCACAGTCGGAGTGTGCCCGGAATGAGTTCAGAACATGCTGCTGCGCAGTGCGTCAGTGACGCCTGCGGCGGAGGCCCATGAGACCGGCCGCACCGAAGAGCGTGGCCGACGCGGGCGACGGGTATCAACGAGTTCCACACGCCCTTCAGCCTCGCGCAGATCGGCGTCCTCGGTGCCGCTGACGGCCTCGGCTCGCTCGAGCTCGGCTTCCAGTGGGTCATCGAGTATGTCCCGTCGCCCGCGTCGGCCACGCTCTTCGGTGCGGCCGGTCTCATGGGCCTCCGCCGCAGGCGTCACTGACGCACTGCGCAGCAGCATGTTCTGAACTCATTCCGGGCACACTCCGACTGTGCCCG
>JBCBTA010000448.1:0-2263 GCA_039818905.1 Planctomycetota bacterium | reverse complement strand
CGTCAGCTCTCGCACCGTTTCGCCGGCATCGGCCAACACACGCTCGATGATGCCGGAGGTGGGCGCTCGGATCGTGAACTGCTCGCGCAACAGCGACGGCATGAGGCTGAACTTCAGTTGGCTGAGGCGCTGCTGTCACTCGAGCAGTTCACGATCCGAGCGCCCACCTCCGGCATCATCGAGCGTGTGTTGGCCGATGCCGGCGAAACGGTGCGAGAGCTGACGCCGATCGTTCGACTGGTCTCGATCGATCCACTGCGCATCGACGCGGCGACGCCGCTCGAAACCGCGCTGCGCATCCGCCCTGGCCACCCGGCGCTTGTGCGGTATCGGGCAGCGGGACTGACCGAGGCGTTCGAGGCTCGCGTGGTGCATGTCGCCAGCGTCGCCGATGCCGCCAGCGGGACGCGATTGGTGCGCCTGGAGCTTGCCAACCCCCAGGGGCTGCCCGCTGGTGCCCGGGTCTCGGTCCGCTTCGGGCAGGAGACGGCCGAGGCGACGCCCTAGAATGTTGAGTGGGAGTCGTCCCGCCGAGTATCCCAACCGGAGTTGTTGCGCGTTGGTGAGCAGTCAGAGCAGGAAGTGGGTCAAGGGTCTCTCCTCGACGATGTCCGTGGCCAACGCCGCGACACTGGTCTTCCGACGTCGCATGCGCGAAGTGCGTGGGTTGCTTCCGGAGGCGGCGACGTCCGGCGACCGTCATGCGATCCATCAGCTCCGCGTCGCCACGCGTCGCATGTCGGCAGCCCTGCTGATCTTCAGGGACTGGACCGATCCGAAGCAGCGCCGACGAACCAACCACGTGCTCCGTGAGATCCGGCGGGCCGCGGGCGATGCGCGTGAAGCGGACGTGCACGGGATGGAGTTCGCCCGCTGGATCCGCGAGTGCGATGCAGACGTTGCCGCCGGAGCGGGGTACCTGCTTGGTCGCCTGGAACAGGTGCGCACCGATGCCCAGCAACAGGTGCAGCATGTGGCCCGCGAGATATCGGGCGACGTGCTCAAGCGGCGATGCCGCCGACTCATCGCCTCCGTGGAGGCGCCTGGCAAGAGGCACCGCCGAACGGCGCTGCAGGATCTTGCTGAGCGGCGGCTGCCGAAGCTGGCGCGGGCTGTCGAAGACGCGGGCCGTCGCGACTTGTCCGACATTCACAATGTGCACGCGATGCGCATTTCCGGCAAGCGGCTGCGCTACGGCGTGGAGATCCTTGCGTGCTGCTTCGATCCCGATGAGCACGCTGCGCTCTATGCCCGTATCACGGCCTTCCAGGATCGACTCGGGGGCATCAATGACATCTCGGAGCTCCGCGCTCACGTCGCGACAACGCGGGCCGGAGTCAGGGTTGGAGGCCAGATCAGTCTGCAGTGCCTTGACGCGGTGACAGCGATGCTGGATGACCGCCTGCATGCCGAGCATGCCGCCTTCGTGGACTGGTGGCAGGACGTCGGCATCGATGGTCTCATCGGAGACGTATCGAATGGAACGGCGCAGCTGCTTGGGAGAGAGGCCACGGGTCTCGGGCTGGAAACGGCGCTCAACGAGGCGATCGCCGCCGCGGAGCGCAACGCGGGAGACACATCGTGGTCGATGGGCAAGTGAGCGGTGCACAGAGTGAACGGCGCATCGCCGCCCTTGATGTCGGCACCAACAGTCTCCGATTGATCGTGGCAGAGGCGAGCCCGGATGGGTCCTACCGGGTCATCGATGACGAAAAAGTCATCGTCCGCCTTGGGCAAGGTCTCGCGACCACGGGCCGACTGGCCGAGGATCGCATCGAAGCCGCGGCGGAGGCGATCGATCACCTGCGCGACATCGCCCAGGGGTACCAGGTCGAGGAGCTCCGTGCGGTTGCGACCGCCGCGGTGCGTGAGGCGCCGAACGGGCCCGACCTCGTCGCCGTGGTGCGCGATCGTTCCGGCGTCGAGCTTCGTGTGATCAGCGCGGCTGAAGAGGCACGTCTGTCGTACCGCAGCGTTGACAACGCCTTCAGCATTCGTCATCGCAACACCGTCATCGCCGACATCGGGGGTGGGAGCACCGAGATCCTCCTCAGCGTCGGTGGCGTGGTGGATCGTGTCTACCTGCTCAAGCTCGGCGCCGTGCGGCTCACAGAGATGTTCGGCCCGTGCGAGACCGAAGAGCAGTTCGAGATGATGCGGTCCTATGTCCGCGATCACCTCAAGGAGCACGTGGATCGACCGCCATTCGGTGCCGACCTGATGTTCGGCACGGGCGGCACGTTTACTGCGGTCGCCGGGATGT
>JBCBTA010000447.1:0-2281 GCA_039818905.1 Planctomycetota bacterium | reverse complement strand
GGCTTGGATAGCCCACTGGGCGAATGGCTCGACAACCACATCCAGCTCCGTCTCGCGCTTCTGAGTCCCTGGCCTTTGCCCGCGGTGTCAAGGGTGTGTCGCTCGTCGATGATGTTCGGCCGTACTTCAGACGCAAGGTGATGGTGCTCAACGGTGCGCATACGGCCATCGTGCATCTGGGCTTGCTCGCCGGCCATCAGACGATGCGCGAGCTGTGCGAAGATGAGCTGTTCAAGCGCTTCCTGAGGGTGATGCTGGACCGTGAGATCCTCCCGCCGCTGCGCACCGATGGTGTGCCCGGCGTCGAGCAGTTCGCATCAGACGTTCTTGAGCGTTTCGCCAACCCGTTCGCGGCTCACAAGCTCAGTGACATTGCAGCGGGAACGGAAGCGAAGATTCAGATCCGCCTGGTGCCGACTGTGACCGCGATGGGAGCCGCGGCTGCCTGCATCAGCCTTGGTGTCGCGGCGTGGCTCGAGCGCACGACACGGCAGCCATCCGCTGCGTGGCCGGAGTCGATGCAGCGTTCCGTCCTGCAGCAAGCGGACCTGCTGCGCGACGTGGGCGTACGCGAAGCGATGGAACGAATGATGGCTGCAGGATGATGTGAGTCGGACGACGGCGCGCCGGCCGATCACCGAGAGATGCTGATCGTCACCTTCTCCACGCTGCCCGTGAAGTGTGAGTCCTCCTGGTCCTCAAAGACGTCATCGGCAACCTGGGTCGCTTCGTCGAGCCCGACGTCAGCCGTCTCATCCGCCGAGAAGACGGCAGGCTGCGTGTTCTCGATCCGCCCCTCGGCGACCAGCGCATCGTTCACGTAGAGCTGGGCCATGCCGCCCTTGCCGGTACCGCCACCGTCGTAGGCAAACTCGAGTCGGACCTGGGCTATCCCTTCGGTCAGTGATTCGGGTGCGATGACCGTGTAGCTCTCAAGGCCGTACCAGTTGTAGGTGTACGCAGGTCGCCCCTTGTCCATGTACAGGGCCCAGCCACCGAACTTCCCGCCCTGACAGAGAATGATGCCCCGGTCGTTGCCTTCGAGAGCCAGGTCGGCGGTGATCGTCTTCGAGGCATTCTTCACGTTGAGGAATGTGTTCTCGAGCATCCCGGTCATGCCGTCGGAGAGCGTCAGGCTGGTCCGGTCGCCCATGAGATCCGGCCGTCCGGCGAGCGCTGCGTTGAACCGCTCGTACAGGCGATCATCCAGCGGGTACACGTTGTTCCGAATCGCCTCGCGATCGAAGAGCGCCTGCATCTCCTGCAGCTTCTCGGGATGCTGGCTCGCGAGATCGTTGGCAAGGCTGAAGTCGCGCGTGATGTCATACAACTCCCACGGATCGTCCTGCAATGGCTGCATGACATCGGCAGCCCAGGGGGCACGGTGCACCGCACGCGCGAGCCAGCCATCGTGGTATATCGCCCGGTTGCCGAACATCTCGAAGTACTGCGTCACGTGCCGGTCCGCAGCATCGGCATCCCGAGCGGCGTACAGCATGCTGACTCCGTCCATCGGACGCTGGGCAACGCCATTGATGTGCGACGGCTCTGGCAGCCCGGTTGCCTCGAGGATCGTGGGGGCGACGTCGTTGACGTGATGCCACTGGGTCCGCACTTCGTTGCGGGCGGCAAAGCCCGCGGGCCAGTGCATCACCATGCCATTGCGCGTGCCGCCGAAGTCAGCAGCCACCTGCTTAGTCCAGGCGAAGGGAGTATCCGTAGCGACGGACCAGCCGCACGACATGTGCGGGAATGAGTCCGGGCCACCCCAGCTGTCGGCGCGCTCGAGCATCCCCTCGATCGTCTCTGCCTCGAAGTTGCCGTTGAGGTGGATGAGCTCGTTGAAGGTTCCCGTCAGCCCACCCTCGGCACTCGATCCGTTGTCGCCCATGATGTAGACGAAGAGCGTGTTCTCGAGGACGCCGATCTCCTCGAGTGCATCGACGAGGCGACCTACCTCGTGGTCGGTGTGTTCGGTGAAGCCCGCGAACGTCTCCATCTGCAGCGTGAACAACCGCTTCTCGTCGTCGCTCAGCGTGTCCCAATCCGCGATGTCCTGCGGCTTCGGCGCCAGGACCGCGTTCTGGGGCACGACCCCAAGGGCTTTCTGTCGGGCCAGCGTCTGCTCGCGAAGCGCATCCCAGCCATCGTCGAACTGCCCGCGGTACTTGTCGATCCACTCCTTGGGAGCATGATGGGGCGCGTGCACCGCGCCCGTTGCGTAATACATCATGAACGGGCGATCCGGCGTCATCGCCTGCTGGAACTTCATCCACGCGAT
>JBCBTA010000446.1:0-2294 GCA_039818905.1 Planctomycetota bacterium | reverse complement strand
GTACGACACACTGCAACAGACACACACACACACACACACACAAGAGACTGAGGAGAAGAAGATATGACACGTTCGACGATGAAGGCATGCCTGTTTGGTGGAACGCTCCTGACCGCTGGTCTTTCCGCTGATGTCGCGGAGGCTGCGAGCTTCTCGATTGGGACCAACAGCCACGGCCTGTTTGCAACACCGGGTCCGTACGCCTACGCCTACACGCTGGATGGCGGGTTCGCATACAGCTCCGACACGGGCGCCGCGTCCGGACCGACGACGGCGTACGCAAACATTGTCGGAACGGCCTCCTCGAACACGTCCAGCATCGTGCTCAGCAGCACGGAGCTGACGGCAAGCAACACGAAGTCGGCAGGGACGGTCGGATTCAACTACACATCGACATATACGGCGTTCACGATCGATACATCGACGAGCGTTCTTGCATCGTGGTCAACCGACACGGGCATCTCACTTTCGAACCGCGTCTTCCGGATTCGTGATACCGACAGCAACACGGTCGTGTTCGACTACCAGTCGCTGCCGTTTGCGCAGCAGGCCGGTGGGTCCACGAACCTCCTGCTCAACGCCGGAACGAACTACGAGTTCGAGCACGCGTTCCGGTCGCTGAATGGCAACGGGGGCGGCACGTTCTCACTCCAGATCCCGTCGCCCGGCGTGGCATCGTTGCTCGGTGTGGCCGGCCTCGGCGCCCTGCGTCGCCGGCGCTGATTCGGCACGCTCACCAGTCGCATGCATCCAGGAGCCGTCGGCCACTGCCGGCGGCTCCTGTTCATTGTGGGCGGTCGATTGCCCGAACAGTCTTCACTCCAAAACGCACAAAGCCCCGCCAGAGCGGGGCTTGTGTCGCAGAACCGTGTTCAAGCGGTCGGGGCGGGATTCGAACCCGCGGTGCCCCTTTCGAGACACGCCGCTTTAGCAAAGCGGTGCCTTCAGCCGCTCGGCCACCCGACCGTCGTGGAGAGGCATGATCCCCACCCGGCGGGACATCGTCAACCGAGTCGGCGGCTGGAGCCGCCAATTCCGCGGAAGGTGTGCCATCCCGGGCGTCGGGAGGGGGCGGGGCTCACCGCTGGCGTTCATCGATCGATCGGAGGTGCTCCAGCAGGATCCGCCGCACCTCCCGAATGGCCAGTGGAGCCATGTGAGCATCGTGCCCCGACTCCACGACGAGCGCGGAGACCGCGCCTGGCAGCAGCGCACTCTCGACGGGGACGACACCATCGGAACCACCGCCGTTGTCGCCCGCAATCGAGTGATAGGGCAACCCAGCCCGCAGCGGCAGCGCGAGATACGCGTTGAGGTGTGGTGCGTCCTCTCGCAGGTCATCGATGCTGGAGGGCACGCCGCGGCCGAGCTGATAGGTGTCATCCACATCGATCGACCGACGCTCTTCGGCGAACCAGACATCCACATCATCAAACTCATCGGGAAGCTCAACCAACGCGTCACCGAATCGACCGATCCACCCGTCCGCCATCGAACTGCCGCAGTGCGGCGTCGCGATGAAGACGATGCGGCTGATGTCGGGATCCGCCTCGTAGAAGAAGACCTCCTCGAGGTGCGCCCGCAGCGCATCAGGCAGGTCGAGCTGGTCGAAGGGCGTCGGATGCAGCGAGTGCCACATAGTGGTGCCGCTCGCCTGGACCTGGGCCTTGGACAACAGGCCGCCCATGCTGTGGCCGAGCAGCACCATATCGCGCAGCCCATCGATCTCTCCTGCGGGATCGAAGTGTCGGCGCACATCGTGCAGGGCCCTGCGCAGGTACGCGGCCGATCGCGGAATGGGCAGGCCGGAAGGGTAGTAGAACATCCAGAACTGGAAGCGATCACGAATGGTGGCGTCGGCTCGAAGGTCGTTGAGCATGTCGCGCCACGTCGCGGGGCTGGAGCGCAGCCCATGCACCATCACAACCGGGATCTTCTCAGGGTCGAAGGGCTCGTGGATGTAGATGCCGATGCGGCTGACGTACTCCTGCACGTTGGTGAGCCCGCGGTGGCCGCGCCGAACCAGCTCCGCGCGTGCGAAGAGCTCGGCGATGGGCGCAGTGGTGTCGATGGACAGCCGCAGCGGAGCGCCGTGGCGCGTGATCGTCGTCGCGTGGTCGGGATTCCACATCTCGAGCACGACCGAATCGCCTTCGTCGAATCGGAGCGTGACGGTCGCAGGTGCGATCGCGCCCTGCGGCGGGACGAAGGGCTCACGCCGCGGCGGCACGGCGTCCTGCTGCTCACGTATCGCAACGACCGGCGCACCGTAGGCATCCAGACGATGGTGGTTC
>JBCBTA010000445.1:0-2303 GCA_039818905.1 Planctomycetota bacterium | reverse complement strand
CCGTTTCATCCGACTGGCCATCGAGTCGCATCCGGGTGTCACCATCATCGGCGCGCAGGTGGCGTCCCGAGGTGATGACGACACCGCTGATGCGCGAGCGGCCATGTGCCTCTTCGACGAGCAACTGCTCACAGGCGCCGCCGATGATGGTGACACCCGGATGCGACTCGATGGCCAGTCGGATGAAACGGGCGTAGGCGTGCTTGTCGCACTGGGCCCTTGGGCTGCGCACCGCCGGGCCCTTGGACATGTTGAGCATCTTGAACATGATGCCCGTGGCGTCGGTCGCCCGCCCCATGATGCCACCGAGGGCGTCGATCTCACGGACCATCTGCCCCTTGGCGAGTCCGCCGATGGCGGGATTGCAGGACATGACGCCGATCTTCGACGGATCGAGCGTGACCAGCGCGGTGCGGGCCCCGGCATTGGCTGCGACCCACGCGGCCTCAACACCCGCGTGTCCACCACCGATGACGATGATGTCGAAGTCCTCGGACATGCCCGGATCGTAGGAGCATCGGCGCCACCGGCGTCGAGGCCCCCAGCATCGATCACTTGTCTCGCGGCACGAGATCCACGGCGACGGGGTGATGATCGGAGGCGTAGCCCGGAGGTGCGGGCGTGTTGCGCCAGTCGATATCCCGTGCCCGCCATGGCGTCGCGCCGAGGACGAAGCCGCTGCCCTGGATGACCTCCGCGTTCAGCGACGGCGTAACGAAGACGAAGTCGATCGACCGTGCACTCGAGTGCGTGATCACGGCCTCGTCACCCTTCTTGCGCTCGCCGAGAGTGTCGATAAGTCCCGACGAGACGTACTTCTGCACCGCTTCATCCTGGACCGTGGCGTTGAAGTCGCCCATGACGGCGATGTTGCGCTGCGGATCCGAGCGGCGCATCGTCGCGATCTTCCCGAGAAGCGCGTCTGCTTCCGCTTCGCGCCAGTACGCGTTGCGCGATCCGGACTTGTGGTGGATAACGAAGATGGTGAGTTCGTACGGCTGCTCGCCTGGGATCTCGACATCGACCATCAGCGGTGAGCGGCGGTACGCGAGGGGTTCGCCGGCATCGCGGCTGTCCTCGGGATGTGCGCCCTCCAGCGGCATGTTGGGCCAGACACTGGCCTGACGGATGGGATACCGACTGAGAACGGCCTGCTCGATGCCGCGTTCCTGCCCGACGTCAATCGAGATCACGTAGTCGTATCCCATGTCCTTGAGATACGTCTCGCGGAATTCGATGAGCGCGTCATACGACTCGATCTCCTGCAGACCGAGGATGTCCGCATCGAGCTTGCGAATGGCATCCGCCGCGGCCTTCTGATGCCGCTGCGGCTTCGGGCGGAACGTCTTCTCATAGGCCCACTGATCGTCGTACCGCCCTTCCAGGGCGGGATCATCGCGATCGTCGAAGAGGTTCTCGATGTTGTATGTCGCGATGCGAACGGCGCCGTCGGCCTTGGGCTTGGCCTCGCGGATGCCGCCGCGATACACCGGGTCGGTGAGTTGGGCGCAGGCGGTGGAGAGCGGCAGGAGCAGCGCGCTGCCGGCGATCACGATCGAAGCAAGTCGGGACATGGAGGCGGCTCCTGCAGGGGTGCTCGAATCGGGCGAGATTATAGGGAGTGCCGGATCCCCGCCGCGGTCGGTGCAGAGCGAAGCGAACCCCCAGCCCGTCCAGCCCAACCATGCCTGGACGTGGATCGCCGATCGCCGCTTCCTGTCGCCGCGTCTGCATCGGACTGTTGCCATGGAGGCGGAAGCCCCCTCGGGAGCGCCCCATGCACAGGCGACACGTGACATCGACGCTGCTGCTGAAGGCCTTGCTCGGCCTCGGATGGTGCTGCGCCATGGGATCGGGGTGTGCCCGCTACTCCGAGGAGCGGACCGCCTTCAGCGGGCGTGACACGGTGGTGGCGCCATCGGGCTACGGCTCGGCATCACCCGGAGCACGGGTGGCGGCATCGGCCCAACGGGACGACTGAGCTCTCGGGGTAGGATGCTCCTGCAAGGAGGATCCACCGTGGCACGGGCGTTCGAATCGAGCATTCATACCGATCTGGCCGACCGGCTGACCTACGGCGGCTACCTGCACCTCGACAAGGTGCTCGGGGCACAGTTTCCACTGTCCGACCCGGAGCACCACGACGAGATGCTGTTCATCATTCAGCATCAGACATCGGAATTGTGGATGCGGCTGGCGCTGCACGAGTTGAACGCCGCGCGCGATGCGTTGGCGGACGGCGACTTTCCACCAGTCTTCAAGATGCTGACCCGCGTCGCCCGCATCTTCGAGCAGTTGAACGG
>JBCBTA010000444.1:0-2330 GCA_039818905.1 Planctomycetota bacterium | reverse complement strand
TGGATGCGCCGCTCTCGCGCTGCTCCTTGGCGAACTCGACGATCAGAATCGCCGTCTTTGCCGCAAGCCCGATCAGCAGCACCACGCCAATCTGCGTGTACACGTTGACGTCCATGCTGCGGACCATCAAGGCAGCCACGGCCCCGAGCAGCGCCGTCGGCACCGCAAGGATGACCGACAGCGGCGTCGTCCAGCTCTCGTACTGGCCTGCCAGGACGAGATACACGATCACGACGGAGAACAGGAAGATGATCGACGTACCACCGGCCGCCCGCGCCTCCTGGAACGACAGATCCGTCCACTCGAACCCCATCGACGCGGGAACGGTCGTCTGCACCTGGTCGGCGATGAGCTCCATCGCCTGGCCGGACGTGAATCCGGGGGCGGCGTTGCCGGTGATCTTGGCCGACGCGTAGATGTTGTGATGGAAGACGATCTGCGCGCCGTAACTCTCAGTCACGTCCGCAATCGTTCCGATCGGCACCATGTCACCATTCGGCGCACGAACCTCGAGACGACGAATGTCGTCGGGAGACGCGCGGAACATCGAATCCGCCTGGGCCCGCACTTGGTAGGTGCGCCCGAAGAGCGTGAAGTCATTGACGTATGCGGAACCCAGATACGCCTGCAAGGTGTTGAACACGTCGCTCAGCGGGATACCCAGCGACTTCACCTGCTCACGATCGATATCCACAAACAGCTGCGGCACATTGGCGCGAAAACCGGTGTAGACGTTCTCCAGGCCGCTCTGATCGTTGCCGTTGGACACGAATTCAGAGGCCACCTGCTCAAGCTGGCGCAGCCCCGTGCCGCCGCGATCCTGCAGCTGCATGGAGAAGCCACCGGCCAGACCGACGCCCGGCAGCGACGGCGGCGGAAACGCGACGCCCATCGCCTCCTGAAGCATGAACATGCGCCGGTTCATCTCCTCGATAATCGCGAGGTGATGCAGCTCCGGCTCCTGCCTGTCATCCCAGTTGTCGAAGGTCACGAAGAGTGAGCCACTGAAGGACGACTGCGCGCTCTCGAGAAGCGAGTAGCCGGCGATTCCCGTGATGTCGCGCACACCGGGGATCGACCCGATCTCCTCGGTCACCATGTCCACGACTTCGCTGGTGCGCTGCAGCGACGCCGCGTCGGGCAGACGCAGGTTGACGATGGCGTACCCCTCGTCTTCCTGCGGCACGAAGCCGGTCGGCAGGCTGGTGAATCCCTGGATCGCCACCACGGTGACCCCGATGAAGGCAACGACGCCGAGCACGGCCAGCCGCAGAGCACCCTTGACCGCACCCACATAGGCCGTGGTCAACCGTGCGAGGCCCCAGTCAAATGCGCGGAACCAGGGGGCCTTCTTCTTGCCCGAGCTCTTGCGGAGCAGCACGCCGCAGAGCGCCGGACTCATCGTCAGGGCGTTGATGCTGCTGAAGACCGTGGCGATGGAGATCGTCACCGCAAACTGCTGGAACAACTGCCCCTGGATGCCCGAGATGAAGATCGTGGGCACGAACACCGCCAGCAGCACGAGCGTCGTTGCGATGACCGGGCCTGTCACTTCGGTCATGGCCCGCTCTGTCGCGGCCTTGGGTTCCAGCCCCGTTTCCTCGATGTGCCGCGTCACGTTCTCCACGACGACGATGGCGTCATCCACCACGATGCCAATCACCAGCACCAGCCCAAAGAGCGTCAACTGATTGATGGTGAACCCGAGCAGCGCCATGATGGCGAACGTGCCGATGAGCGACACGGGGATCGTCACCGCGGGAATAAGTGTCGCCCGGAAGTTCTGCAGGAAGACGTACACCGTGAAGACCACGAGCGCAAGGGTGATGAACAGCGTCGTGACCACCTCGCGCATCGAGGCGTTGATGACGTCCGTCGAGTCGTAGGAGACCTTGAACTCCAGATCGTCGGGGAACCGCTCGGCCAGCGCCTCCATCCGCGCCTTGACACCTTCGGCGACTTCGATCGCGTTGGCGCCCGGCAGCTGGTAGATGCCGATCGCGGCGGACGGAAAGCCGTTGAAGGTGGACTCGAAGTTGTACGCCTTGGAGCCCTGCTCCACCCGGGCGACGTCCTTGACCCGCAGCAACCGCCCATCCTCGCCCGTCCGAACGATGATGTTCTCGAACTCCTCGACGGTGACCAGTCGTCCCTTGGTGTTGACCGTGTATTGGTATGCCTGACCCTCGGGAGCCGGCTCCTGGCCGACCTGCCCCGCCGCCACCTGTACGTTCTGCTCACTGATCGCATTGACGACGTCGTTGGTCGTCAGATCTCGCGCACGCAGCTTGGCCGGGTCGAGCCAGATGCGCATCGAGTAATCGCCGACG
>JBCBTA010000443.1:0-2341 GCA_039818905.1 Planctomycetota bacterium | reverse complement strand
GCCTTGCGACCCGCAGCGATGACTGCTCGCTGCAGGAGGAGTACGAGCTCAAGGTGCGCGACAGCATCGCCCTTCGATGGGTCCGTCTCCGCCGCGGCGGCAAAGTTCTGATCGATGTAGCGCTTCACGGACTCACGGTTGGCGATGCTGTCGCGCACCTTGAGCTCGTACTCCTCCTGCAGCGAGCAGTCATCGCTGCGGGTCGCAAGGCGTGTTGCATGACTGCCGTAGTCGCTCTCGCGCTGCCAGCTGTCGAAGCCGAGCTTCGAGCCGAGCGCGGGGACGCCACCGGCGTGAATCGGCACATCCAGTGCGCGGGCGGCGGTCTCGTCGATGCGCAGCAGCTCGCCCCGAGGAGCCTGCACGATGACGGCGTCCGCCTCGACGCCTTCGGGCACTTCACTGGACTCGATGATCGTGCCGTCCTCATCGAGCCAGGCGACGTAGGACTCAGCCGGATCGACCATGGCCCGCACCATGCGCCCGGCGCGGAAGCGGCGCTCCGCCTGGGCGCCGAGTTCGTAGGCGATCTGCGCCAGCAGGATGTCGTTGACCTCGCCGCCGTCGCCGATGTTCGCGGCGTCCGCGCCGCCGATGACGGCGCCGGGCTCCATGAAGAACGTGTCGCATCGGACGGCGACCGCCATGGCGTTGCCGCGGCAGTCGCGCACCAGCGCGTGATAGACGAGCGTGTCGTCGTACTCGCCCATGGCGTCGTAGATGCGGGCGGTCTCATCGAGATCCCCGCCCGGTGAGTCGATCACGAAGACGATGTGCTGCACGCGATGGCGCTCGGCGTAACGCAGCACGTCGTTGATGCCGTCAGCCGTGATCTCGCGCCCGAAGCGTCCGACCAGCGGGACCTCGAGATACAGCGTTGCATCCGGAGCGAAGGAGCCGGGGTCGGAGCGGCGCTCGGATGCGTGCGGCTTGCCGAAGAACGTCGGCGCGATCTCCTCGCGCGTGACCATCTGAATCTCTTCGGCCTCGAAGTGAATCTGGGCCCGGATGCCGCTGACGACCGTGTCGATGCGCACGCCCGCCTCGGAGTCCTCCTGAATGATGTCACCCTTGAAGACGCGCCCGTCCTTGAGGCGGACGGTGTCCGCGGCGGCGGGGAGGGACAGCATCGCCAGAGCGATGCACGCAGACAGCATGCGCGTGAGCACGTCGGGCCTCCTTGGTGGTGCGCGGAGTGCGCAACGACCAGTATACGAAGCCTGAAGATGTGCTACCCACCAAGTGCGGTTCGGTCCGCCGCCCCGGTCATCAAGTCGACTTCGAACGTGTCGTACCTGTTGCCCGGAGCGTTGAAGCCACGGCAGCGGAGTTTGGGGCCGCGGACTCCAACAACCTGAAGATCGTCCCAGGCCAGTCTCGCAGACTCCCACTGAACTCCATGAGGGCCATACGCAACCAGTCTCGTGTAGTCAGAGAAGACGATGATCTGGCAGTCTTGCACGACATGCAGGTCACGAACGGGCTGAACAGTTTCGACTGCACTCCAAGAGTTCTGTTCGACCGCGGAGACAAGATATGCAGCGCCACGGACCGACACGCAAAAGACAGCTGGGTCCGGCGTCGTACACACTCCAGTGAACCCAGAATCCCCGCGGGCGAATGTCCCGAGCCACGGTGGTCCGACGCGCGGGGTTACATGCAACAGCAGACCATCTCGCCCGCCGCGCTCTGTCGCTCCGGGGTAGTAGAGGTGACGCAGCCGGGCTGGCTGCGGGGATTCGTCGAGGACTTCGAGTTCGTACTCGGCGGGGAATGTATTGTCGATCGTGATTCTGCGGGTCATCGCGCATGATCCGAGGATTCGGCTGTGCCTCATCCTGCGGCTTGGACCGGCGTCGCGATCAGGCCGCCTCGACCGCCTCTCGCTCTTCCTTCTTCATCGGCTTGCCTTCGATGGTCAGGCCGAGATGGGCGAGCGGGCCGTGGGGCTTGGTCTTCTCTTGCTCAAGGCGCTTCTGGGCACGCGGGTTGGCGTAGCTGTTGAACACCATCGCCTTGATGGTGCCCCACAGGCCGCCGAAGGACGAGAAGGTGTGATCGACCGCGGTGGGCTCGTAGCCGCAGTGGACCATGCAATCGGCGCACTTCTCATAGCGGCCGGTGCCGTAGTTGTCCCACTCGGTGGTTTCCATCAGCTCCTTGAAGCTGGAGGCATAGCCTTCACCCAGCAAATAACATGGGCGTTGCCAGCCGAAGATATTGCGGGTCGGATTGCCCCAGGGCGTGCACTCGTAGTCCTGGTTGCCGGCCAGGAAATCGAGGTACAGGCTGGACTGGTTGAAGATCCACTTGCTGCCGCTCTCCTTGCCGCGACGTCTTC
>JBCBTA010000442.1:0-2375 GCA_039818905.1 Planctomycetota bacterium | reverse complement strand
TTCCGGGCGACGCGTTCGCGACCGGCTTCTCCTTCCGCTACGACGTGATCGTGCTCGACCCGAACAAGGAGATCAAGGACGCCTCCCTGATCTTCAACGCGACCACCGCTGGCACCGGCAGCAGCGACGTCAACGAGACGCTCACCACGCTGTCCAACCAGTTCGTCGATGAGCTCGATGTGATCGTCAACCAGTTCGAGGAGACCCGTGAGGACACGTGGCTGACCGATGGCCCGACCTACACCGGCCTCAACGCCTTCAAGGACTTCTCGGTCTTCGCGCCGGGCGACAACGACTTCGCCGGCGTGTCCTTCATCCGTCAGACCTTCAGCCAGGTTCCCGCGCCGGGTGCCGCGGTCCTCGCCGGTCTCGCCGGTGTGGTCGGCATCCGCCGTCGCCGCGGCTGATCGCAGCTGGACATCGAAGAACAACATCGGCGGGCCGCTCCCACGACGGGGCGGCCCGTTTTTTCGTGCGCCAAGGCCACACCCAAGGGAAACCCTTGGTTCATCATCTTACCGGACGACATCGCTTGTGCATCGTCGGTTCCGACGTACGTTTGATGCGTTGAGTCAGTGGCGAAGGGAAGCACACCCCTCTCCACACACAGATTTTTGATCAGGCGCATGTGGGCGTCGGTGCGTTTTCCCACCTCACACCGTGATGCTGCGTTTCGCGCGCGGAGTCTGCGCAGGGAATGAAGCGAAGAAGCACTGGGAAGAATGCCAGGGAAGCACTGAGAGGAGTCTGAAGAAACATGGTTCTCGATACTCGAGCGTCCGTGCTCGCGATTGCGAGCACGGCGATGGTTGTCGTCTGCACTGCCGGTGCGCGGGCCGACTTCATGGTCCCGCCGGATGCGCCCATCCTCCCCGGCACGGGAGCCACGGTCGAGGAGATCCTCGATCCGGATGGACCGTTCAAGGGCAGCTTCACGGTCTACGACAAGCGATTCGACTTCACGTCCTTTGTTCCGGTCGGGGCGTCAACGCAGCCTGACCTCGTGACGGTCGTCCCGTGGGTGGCGCCCAATCCGCTCGATGCGGTGGGTTTCGATCTCATCGGGCAGTGGGTTGATCCGGCCGGCGACGCACTCGCCACGGGCTTCACGATCGTCTTCGACGTGACGGTCCTCGATCCCGATCTGCTCATCAACGATGCCCGGCTGACATTCAACGGCTCCGCCTCGGGGCCCGGCAGCTTCGCCAAGGTCTCGGAGACGATTACCGATCCTGAGGGCGGCGGCGGACTGATCGACAACCTCGAGGTCACCGCCGACATCTCCGAGGACTTCTGGCAGGGCGCACCCGACGAGGGGTATCGCACCATCAACGTGGTGAAGGACTTCACGCTCTTCGCACCGCCCGACGGCGGCTTCGCAGGTGCGTCCTTCATCCGGCAGACTTTCAGCCAGATTCCCAGCCCCGGAACGGGTGCTCTGGCAGGCCTTGCCCTCTCGATGGGCCTCGCCCGTCGCCGCCGCGGCTCGCACTGACGGGCCCGTCCAACCCAGCGACTCCTCGCCCCGCGCTGTGCGATGCAGCCGGGGCGTTTTCGTGCGCACGAGACGCGCCGAATCGGTATCTTCGACGATCCGGGATGGATTTTTCACAACCTGAGAGGAGAACCTCCATGCGTCGGGCGAAGGTTTCGATCATTGGCGCCGGCAACGTCGGCGCGACGTGTGCGCACTGGGCCGCGGCCAAGGAGCTTGGCGACATCGTCATTCTGGACATCCCCGACAAGGAGGGCGTCGCCAAAGGCAAGGCCATCGACCTGTGGTGCTGCTCGCCCATCGAGCGATTCGATTCCAACATCCTCGGCACCAGCGACTACAAAGACATCGCTGCTTCCGATGTGGTCGTGATCACCGCCGGCCTGCCGCGCAAGCCGGGCATGAGCCGCGACGATCTGATCCAGACCAACGTGAAGATCGTCAAGAGCGTCAGTGAGCAGGTCGCCGAGTACGCGCCGGACTCGATCGTCATCGTGGTCTCCAATCCGCTGGACGCCATGGTGTACACGGCATGGAAGGCGACAGGCTTCCCGACCAACCGCATTCTCGGTCAGGCCGGCTGCCTCGACGTCGCGCGCTTCCGCGCCTTCATCGCTGGTGAGATCGGCTGCTCCGTTGAGGACGTGAGCGCCCTGCTGCTCGGTGGTCATGGTGACGACATGGTTCCCCTGCCGCGCTACACCTCGGTGCACGGCGTGCCGGTGTCGCAGTTGCTGTCGGCTGATGTCATCGACGCATGCGTCCAGCGCGCGAAGGTGGGTGGCGGCGAGATCGTCAAGCTGATGGGCACCAGTGCGTACTACGCTCCGGCCTCCGGCACGATTCAGATGGTCGAGGCCATCGTCAAGGACAAGAAGCG
>JBCBTA010000441.1:0-2379 GCA_039818905.1 Planctomycetota bacterium | reverse complement strand
GGCTGCTCGTCGATCAACTTCACCTGTCCGACTCTTGCGTCTTCGTCGATCACACCGAAGCTGCCGTCGTCGAGTGTGGCGAGGCTGCGGATTCGGTCCACTCCCGATTGATCGATACCGACACAGGTTGATCTCGATTGCATCTCCGCGAGTGCCCATATCACATCGCGTTGCCGCCGCGTGCCGGACCACATGGCACCACCGATGGGCACACTCCCGAGACTTCGGTCGAGCTCACGCCAGAGGAGCGGCTCGGCTTGCAGTCGCTCGGATGCCAGGATGTGCGCCCGGGCCTGCTGCAGGCGGCTGATGCGCAGCGCCTCATTCAGCCGCACGTTCGCGATACCCTGCACGGTGAGCACGCCGATCAGACCCGCGAGCATCACAAGCACAATGACGACCGCAACGCGGTGATGTCGCATCGTCATGCGCAGGGTGTACAGCCTGCTGTCACGTCGGGCACTGATGGCGGTGCCACTCGCCGCGGCATGAAGATCGGACGCCAACTCCGCGGCCGACTGGTACCGCCGCGATGGAGCCTTGGATGTTGCCTTGTGCAGCACGGTCCACGGATCCATCGGCAGGCCCGACGCCGACCTGCCGGGAACGTCCGCTTCCTTGATGTTTCGAATGACCGATTCGAGCGAGCCGTCTACGTTGTATGGCATGCGTCCCGTGAGAGCCTGGTAGCCGATGACGCCGAGGGCGTACACGTCTGAGCGCACATCCGGCGGTGATCCCTCCGCAGCCACCTGCTCGGGCGCGGCGTACGCAAGCGTGCCCATGAACTCACCTGTCCGCGTGACCTGCTCCGTCGTCCGCTGCTGGCCTTCCGTCCACCCCGCGATGCCGAAGTCGAGCAGGTGGGGACGGCCCGATCGATCGATCAGGATGTTCGATGGCTTGAGATCGCGGTGAATCACGCCACGCTGGTGGGCATGGTGCAATGCTTCGGCGACGTCTGCGAGGACGTGCAGCACCTGTGCGCCCTCGATCTCACGGCGGCAGGCCCATGCGTCGAGCGCGATGCCATCGACAAACTCCATCACCAGCGCATCACGCCCATCCACCAGCTTCAGTGCGTCCTTCAACCGGACGATGCCGGGATGCTGCAGTGATGCGACGATCTGAATCTCACGGATCATGCGCAGGCGCGCGAGGCGCGAAGCATCGCTGGTGCCGCTGGGGTGCAGCACCTTGATGGCCACGTCCTGACCTGTCAGTCTCTGCACGGCGCGATAGACAATGCCCTGCCCGCCGCGCGAGACCTCATGCAGCACGCGGTAGCCGAAGATGTCCGGGAGTGCATCCGTCGCTGGCGGGGCGTGCGCATTGCCATCGTTGAGCACGGTTGCGAAACGCTGGGCGAAGCGGGTGGCGTCAATGTGCTCTGCGCACGTGCTGCAGTGGGCGATGTGCTGCCTGACCGTGTCCGACGTGGAGGCTCCGGCGGCGATGGCATCGAGCGTATCGGGCGTCGGGCATGATGACACGGGAGACGACATTGCCTCGCTCCGGTCCTGGGGCCGAGTCGCTACAGCCCGTCGCGAACGACCCGCTCGATCGCCTCCACGGCAGCCCGAAGCTGTTTGGTGACTCGGTTTCGTGCAACATACACCTGATCGACCGAGAGATCGCATCGTTCAGCGGCTTCACGTGGTGAAACGCCGCGGAGCACGGATAGTTCGAAAGCCAGCAGCGTGTTCTCGGCGAGTTGACTCTCGGAGCGTAGACGGGCCCACGCCTGCTCAAAGATCTGTTTCTCGAGCGATCGTTCGAAGGCAAGCGCGACATCATCTTCGACCGGTTCATCGATCGGGTCGCCATGGCTGGCATTGCGCCGCTGCTTTCGCCGCATGTCGATGATGCGATGGTGTGCGATCGAGACGATCCATGACGACAGCCTGCCGCGGGTTCGGTCGTACTCGCCGCGCTGATAGTCGCGCAGCGCCTGGAAGATCGTCTCCTGGGCGACCTCCTCCGCATCCGGGGCCGAGAGGCCGAGCCGAAGCCCGGTCGCCACGATGACGCCGCGAAATCGCCGGTCGAAGGTCTGCCATGCCCATTCGTTTCGCGAGTCGTGCAGCCGCTCCAGCAGCAGCGTCGTCGTGATTTGCGTGTCCTGGGCCATGTCGCTCAGAAAAACAATGCAGGTACTGCAAGGTCAGGGCAGGTCGTTCGCAGTCTCCACGAGTCGATCTCGGCCGGAGAGGGCGGGCGACTCCAGTGGGGGTTCGGACACGTGTCCGGCCCGGACAGCCGTGATCGACCAGGGAACCGACGTTCGCCGGCCAGCGCGATCGTTCTCGCGTTCCCGCATCAAGAAACACATGCACGCATGCGTGCATGTGTTTCTTGATGCGGGAACGCGAGAACGAT
>JBCBTA010000440.1:0-2407 GCA_039818905.1 Planctomycetota bacterium | reverse complement strand
GTGGGTGAGCCGCTGCGGGTGCATGGACTCGTGAAGGATCGCGACGAACTGCGCACACGCGTGGAGGAACTGCTGGAGCGCTGCGGCATGCCACGACTCGCGGCGGATCGGTATCCGCACGAGTTCAGCGGTGGGCAGCGGCAGCGCATCGGCATCGCTCGTGCCCTGGCGCTCAGTCCGAAGTTCATCGTGTGCGACGAACCGACCAGTGCGCTGGACGTCTCGATCCAGAGTCAGATTCTGAACCTGCTGGCAGACCTGCGCGACGACTTCGGTCTGTCGTACCTGTTCATCAGCCACGACATGGCGGTGATTCAGCACATCTGCGATCGCGTCGCGGTGATGTACAAGGGCAAGATCGTGGAGTACGGCACGCGCGAGCAGGTCATCGAGGACCCGCAGCATGAGTACACCCAGGCGCTGCTCAGCGCCGTTCCCGAGGCCGATCCCGAGACCAAGAAGGAGCGGATCGTCTACGAGGGGATGGCGATGTAAGGAAGGCACAGAGGCACGAAGGCACAGAGGGGCAGGCAGCGACGGAGCGACGAAGGGCAACGCCAAGCCGGATGGTGGGGAATTCCCGCACCGGCATGATTGGCGATATCTTCGGGTGCATGAACGAGGGGTATGACCTGGAGCCGGGGGCTGAGCAGCCGACGGAGTCACCATCTGTCGGCACGGTGCAGCCCGGGGTGCATTGCATTCAGTGCGGGTACGACCTGAGCGGATTGCCGGCGGACGGCGTCTGCCCGGAGTGCGGCCTGCCCATCGAGCGATCGCTTCGGAGCAACATGCTCATCGATGCGTCGCCGGAGTATGTGCGCAAGCTGGCGCGCGGGCTGTCGCTCGTGCTCAACGGCATCCTGCTGTACGTGCTGATGTTCATCGTGCTGTTCATTGGCATCGGCGTGCTGTTCGCCGCCCTTGCCGGCGGTGCGGGTGGCGGCGGCGGCGGCGGCGGTGCTGCTGCTGGCTTCGGCGTGACGGGTCTGGTCACAATCCTGGTGATGGTCGTCTCGCTGGCGGCGCTGGTCATGGTGCTCGGCGGCTGGTGGCTCTTCAGCGAGCACGATCCGATGTACACCGGCCGCGATGACGGCTCGAAGTCGCGCACCGTCGTTCGCCAGTCGTTGAGCGTCTACATCGTGCTCATCCTGGCGGGCTTTCTGTTGCAGTCGGTCTCCCTGTTCGGCGTCCTCCTGCCGGGCCAGCTCATCCTGCAACTGGCGATGTCGGTGCTGCAGCTTGCCACGCTCGCGGTCTTCTTCATCGCGTCCATGCTCTACGTTCGTTGGCTGGCGCCGCGCGTGCCGAACCAGAAGGCCTTCAAGCGGGCCAAGACGTTGCTGTGGCTCGGGCCAATTCTCTGCACCGTCGGCGCGCTGGCGTGCTACATCGGGCCGCTGGTCGCGCTGGTGCTCTACTGGAACATGCTGCACTGGCTGCGCCTGGACATCAGGAAGATCGTTGCAGAACAGGATGGCATGCCGCAGACTGCGTAGTGCATGCTGATCCGACCGACTGCACATGACGACTTCGATGCCATCGCGGCGATGACGAATCACTTCATTCGCGAGACGTCCATTCACTTCGGCTACGAGGAGATGACGCCGGACGAGTGCCGCGAGCCGTGGCTGCGCGATCGGGAGAGGTTCCCGTGGCTGACGGCGGAGATTGACGGGGTGTTCGCCGGGTGCGCCAAGGCGGGAGTATGGCGCGGCAGAAAAGCGTATGAGAACACGGCGGAGACGGCGGTGTATGTCGAGCCGTCCATGCACCGTCGCGGCGTAGGCCGCGCCCTATACGGCGCACTGCTCGAGGAGCTGCGCACGCGAGGCTTTCATGTCGCCGTCGGCGGCATCACGCTTCCGAACGATGCGTCGGTCGCTCTGCACGAAGCGATGGGGTATCGCTCCGTGGGGACCTTTGAGGAAGTCGGCTGGAAGTTCGGCACGTGGTGGAGTGTGGGGTTCTGGAGCCGGAAGTTGTAGGAACGCACAGAGGCACAGAGGCACAGAGGCACAGAGGCACAGAGGCACAGGGGAAGCAGCGACGAAGCGACGGAGCGACCAAGGGGAAGACAGACGAACGACGAGCGTGCTGTTCCATCCGCGTGTCGTGGTCTTCGATTCGCGCAGACCGCCGCAGCCACTGCGCTTCTCTACGCCTTCGGCCAGAAGCGGAGTGTGGGGCGGACCGTGGTCTTGGCGCGGCCGCGGGCGGTACTGATTTCGACGGCGGAGTCCGGCTTGGTGTGATCCCACTTGAGCTGGGCGAAGCAGGCGATGGCGTCACCGAGCATGGGGCTGCGCGTGGAGCTGGTGACGGCCCCGATGGGTTTGGCGTCCTCGGGAGCATCGGGCTCGACGATGGGGGCCCCGGTGGTCGGTTGCCAGTGCGGGTCCTC
>JBCBTA010000439.1:0-2408 GCA_039818905.1 Planctomycetota bacterium | reverse complement strand
GGTCCGCGCCGTGTCCATGCATCAGCCGGATCGCGGCCCGGCGGAGCCCGGCACCGAGCACGACCTCGCGCTCCTGCCGCAGAGCGGCGCGGTCCGCCTGCGAGGGAGACTGCTCGACCCTGTGGTCCGTGCGATCCGGGATGATGCGACCGAGCCACGGCGTTTCGAATGGCCGAATGGCGTCACGGTGCGCGTAGACGCGCACAGCGTCAGCATGCGAAAGGACGGGGAGTGATGGCTGAGCCAGTGGTGGTGCTGGTGGGACACTGCGGCTTCGATGCCGGATCGCTGGAGAAGGCGGTGCGCACCGCCATCCCGGAGGCTCGGATCGAGCGAGCTGACGATGCGGCAGCGCTGCAGGCGCTGGAAGGCGACGCGCATCTGCTGCTGATCAATCGCGTGCTGGAGCGGGGCTTCGCGACGTCGGAGGGCATCGATCTGATTCGTGCGCTTGCGGCCAATGGTCCTGCCGCGATGCTGATCAGCAACTATGCCGACGCGCAGCAGGAGGCGGAGCAGGCGGGCGCGCTTCCGGGGTTCGGCAAGTCGGACATTCAGTCGGAGGAGACCCTCGATCTGCTGAGAAGGAGTATGATCGAGCGACGTCACTGAGGACGGGCAGAAGATGTACCACAACGGCGCTGTGAACGCTGAAGGGATCTGGCTTGACCACCGACAGCGCCGATGGGACTTCGTACCACCTCAGAGGAGAGTTGGGGCTTGGCGGGGCTTCATCCATTGATGACCTGCCTCTCACACCCGACGACGTCCTCATCGACGCAACCGACGCCGAGTTTCGCGAAGCTGCGACGCGTCTGCCACTGCCTGACTCGGTCCGGCGCGGCCGACTGAACTGGCCCTACGTCATCACGATCGGCGGACTCCACGTGTTGGCACTGGCCGCCGTCATCCCGTGGCTGTTCACATGGACAGGCCTGATCGTGGCGCTCATCGGCGTCCACGTCTTTGGGCAAGCGATCAATCTTTGTTATCACCGCCTCCTTGCGCACAAGTCCGCCGTGGTCCCCAAATGGCTTGAGCACACCTTCGTCGTCTTCGCTCTCTGCTGCTTCCAGGACACGCCCGCCAAGTGGATCGCCATGCACCGCATCCACCACAAACACTCCGACCACCAACCCGACCCGCACTCGCCACTGGTCAGCTTCCTTTGGAGTCACGTTGGCTGGCTGCTCGTTCGCAACGAGGGAACGCACTCCGTTTCCGCGTACCAGAAGTATGCGTCCGACGTGCTGCGAGACGACTTCTATATGAGCCTCGAGAAGTCATACAAGTGGCTCTGGATCTGGGTCGCCCATGTCATCATGTTCTTCGTTGCGGGTGCGATCATTGGCTGGGCAGCCAGTGGAACCGCGATCGAAGCGATGCGTGTTGGCCTTTCGATGCTCGTCTGGGGTGTCGTCGTCAGAACCATCCTCGTGTGGCACATCACGTGGTCCGTCAACTCGCTCACCCACATCTTCGGCTACTCCAACTATGAGACAGACGACCATTCCAGAAACAACTGGCTGGTGGCCGTCCTCTCCGTTGGCGAAGGATGGCACAACAACCATCACCACGACCCCGTCAGCGCATCAAACCAGCGCCGATGGTGGGAGTTCGACATCACCTACTACCAGATCAAGCTGCTCGAGAAGATGGGCCTCGCGTCGAAGGTCGTTCCTCCACGTCATGTGAGGCGGAGCCTGTGCGAGACAGAGCAGCAGCTCGCCGCGCCGAAGATGAACGGACCTCGGAGCAGCGCCGGGGTGTGACACTCCGCGGCGGCATCCGATGGGAGAATCGACCGCTGCGGCAGCGCGGCCGACGCAGGGCGCAGAAAACGAAACGAGCCCGGCGAGATGCCGGGCCCGTGAGGGGTGCGTGAAGTTGACTGGCGTCAGTTGAGCAGGGCCTGCAGTGCGAGGCTTTGGGCATCGTCCTGCGGTCCGTTGCTCCGAGCGCCTTCGAGGTAGTTCTCCTCGAGCTCGGTCCGGATCTTCTCCAGCGCCTTGTTCTGGATCTGACGCACGCGCTCCTTGGTGACACCGATGATCTGGCCGACCTGCTCAAGGGTCATGGCCTTCATCTCGGAGTCGGCCGACTGGAGGCGGAAGCGGTGCTCGATGACCGTCCGCTCGATGTCCGAGAGGTCGGCCTGATTTTCGAGAACGATACGCTTCACCTCGGAGGCAGCGTCATTGACGAACTCGGCGCGCTTGGTATCCAGATAGTCCGAACGCTCCAGCTTGGGATCAAAGTCGGTCGGGAAGCGCTGGCGATACTTGCTGAGCTTCATGCCCTGACGGCTGAAGGCCTTGAGGATCGCCCGGCAGGCGTAGGTAGAGAACTGGAAGCCGCGGCCACCCTCGACCTTGTCCACCCCGCGGAGCAGAGCCATGTTGCCCTCG
>JBCBTA010000438.1:0-2421 GCA_039818905.1 Planctomycetota bacterium | reverse complement strand
GGAGACCGCGATGCATGCGCCGGCTCGAAGGACGTGTGCGCCCAGCACCCGTGTCCGCCGCAGCGTCTCGCCAAGCAGGATAAAAACCGCGGGCGGGACCGCGGCGACCACCACGAGGTACTTTGCCAATGGATCGGAGATGTCCATCCAGACATCACCAGCCGGCCAACGTGCCAACTGAGGTATTTCGGCGAACAGCACTTCGAGAAGCGTGCGTGACGCAATCGCAGGCCTGGGAACACCAGCGCGATACCACTCCGGGATGACCAGTCCGAGCCCGAGCATCACCCCCCACGCCCACCACAGCAGGACTCCGATCAGCATGAACGCCGCCAGTCTTCGGGGGCGCACGGGAATCGCCATCTTCACATCACGCCACAGCTTCAGAGGCAGCAGCGTCCGCACCGCGTTGGACACGAACGCGCGGGACATGTGCGGCACATCGCGCGCGTACTCAAACAACCACGCCGGAACATCGCGCAGCGGGTCCAGCACCTCGCACCACGCGAACTGCAGCCCACACTCGCTGCACATGCCCTCGACCGGACACAGCTCGCGCCACGTATCTGTCGTGCCTGAAAGGTCATAGCCACAGCGGGGACATGTCACGTCGCGCTGGTGCGTGCCCGAAGCCATGTGTGCGCTCCGCCCCCGGGATCATCGGAACCGCTCACAACACAGTACGTGTCTGCGCACACAGGTGTTTCTTTTCGGCCCTCCGCCTTGCCGCCCACGGCCCACGGTGTACGCTGTCGATGCCCAGGAAATCGGAGTCAGAGGGAATCAGAGCAATGCAAAATTGGTGTGTGTACGCGACCGCCTCGGTCGGAGTTCTCACGTGCGCGGCCGCAGCGCAGGGTGTCATCATCGATACCTTCGAAACGGCCCAGGCACTTCTCATCGCCAACGCCGGAACGCCGACGGATGCGTCCGTTGTCAACGGCGCAGGCATCCTCGGCGGCGAGCGACAGCTTGAAGCCCAGTACGTCGCGGGCCCCGGCTCGGTGACCAGCGTCGTCGAATCGGGTCGCCTCGGCTACGGCGCCACCGCGGGAACCAACGGCAGGTCGGACGTCCAGTGGCCCGCAAGCGGCAACAGCCTCGGCGGGGTCGATCTCACCGAGGGTGGAACCGATACCGCCTTTGCACTGGATGTCTTCCAGATCGACAGCGGCCTCACCGTCTCCTTCACCGTGGAGGACACCGGGGCCAACGTCTCGACGGGCGACCTCATCCTGCCGCCGAACATCGTGGTGCCGACGACGTTCTTCCTGCAGTACGCCGACCTCACCGGCAGCGCCGATCTCACCGCGATCGATCGCATCCAGATGCTGATCATCGCGCCGATCAATGAGACCGACGCCGTCTTCGAGTCGCTGCGCACGGATGTGCCGACACCGTCGGCCGCGTCGGTGCTTGCGATTGCGGGTGCCGGTCTGCTGCGTCGTCGTCGCTGATCGGTCAGCCGTGGGGCCGGCCGGCGACGGCCCGCCCGAACCACACATCGCGCATCTGCATGCGCGACTTGACGCCCCACGCGTGGTAGATCGTCTTCGTGTGATCGTGGATCGTGTGCGCGCTGCGCCCGAGTTCACGGGCGACAGCGGACTCGCTCTTGCCCTCGATCAGCAGCGGTGCGATGCGGCGCTGCGTCGTCGTCAGCCGCGCCAGGAGTGTCGCCTGATGCTCGCGCGGCGTGATGAACCGCTCGCGGTACGCCTGCGCCACAGCCCGTGCGACGTTCTCAAGCGCGAGCACGAACATTGACTCCGGCGGATGCCCCGTGCTCGTGGCGCTCCACTGCAGCACAAGCGTGTGATGGACGCCCACTTCCTCGAAGGGAATGAGAACGCGGGCGAACTCGCCGAGGCCGAGGTGACGCCGACGCGTGCCGTAACTCGACACGCTCCACGCTCGATCACCCACGAGGTCGCGTCGCGTGCCCGAGACGACGCGCTGCAGTACCTGCCGATGCCCCGCCTCGTAGCCGACGTCGTCGTTGGCCCAGCCCGCCGCGGCGTCATCGGCCAGGGCCGACGCCATCGGTTCGGTGAGCAATCCACCCACCGCCGCGTCAACCGTCTGCCACACGCCGTCCGCCGGACGCACGATCATCGCTTCGACGACCCCGGAACGACCGTCAACTGAAGCAACCCGCTCCACAACACGCTCAAGCCAGCGTGCGGCGGTCGGCGCCTCGAGCACGAACGCACTCGACGCAACGTCCACGGCCCATCGCATCAGCGCGGCGACACCTTCGCCAGGCGCCTGCCGTGTCTGCACCGATTGGCCAATCTCGCCCATGGCTGCTCGACCGGAACGAACCACGCCGGACGCCCCCGGAAACGCTCCCGGCGCATCAGCGCGTCTCACGCATCGGGCACCGTAGGAGGCCGGACCATCCATCCGTGGCGAATAAGG
>JBCBTA010000437.1:0-2421 GCA_039818905.1 Planctomycetota bacterium | reverse complement strand
CGGATCCTGGAAGATGATCTGCATCTCCCGCCGCAGCGACTTGAGTTCGCCACCACCCGCCGCGAAGACGTCGCGACCCTCGAAGCTGACCGAGCCGCCGGTCGCCGGAATCAGCCGCAGCAGCGTCCGCCCGACCGTCGTCTTGCCGCAGCCGGACTCCCCCACCAGCCCGAGCGTCTCGCCCCGGTCGATGTGGAAGGACACGTCGTCCACGGCCTTGACGTGTCCCGTCGTCAGCTGCAGCACGCCCGACTTCACCGGGAAGTGCGTCTTGAGGTTCTTCACGTCCAGCAGGGGCTGGGCCGGTGTCGCGGTGTTCGTCTTCTGCTCAGTCACGGCTGCTCATGGTAGTGACGGCGCCGGCATCCGGTGCCATCTCCACCACTGCATCGATCGCTGGCGGCGGCAGGAAGCCGCCCGACGCCTCGTCCGCAACGAGGAGCCCGGCAATGATCGCGATGGCGATCAGGGCCCCAAGCAGCGCCCAACCTGTGCTCTCCGCCCGTCCTGGATAGCGATACACCGTGTTTTCCTTTGTCATCGCGATTCTCCTTCCTGGCTGGTCGCCCTCGCCCAGCGAAGACCCTTGCCCGAGTGTTCGCTATAGCGTACGATTGATGGGTGACGGAGTCAATCGCTATCGTGAACAAATTTGCTACAGCGAACCCCCGCGGAGACCACCTTCATGGAGTTCGGTGACGGCGTTCGCAGCCGCAGGACGGATCTCGGTCTCAGCCAGGGCGATCTCGCCGAGCGCAGCGGCGTGAGCAAGGCGATGGTCAGCGAGATCGAGAGCGGCAAGAAGAACCCGACGCTGCGGGTCGCCTGCCAGATCGCGCTCGGGCTCGACTGTCAGATCTCCGACCTGCTCGACCTGCCCCCCACCGTCCGCTTCGAGAAGCTCGAGCCCGATGCGCGCCGGGTGCTCGTCGATCCCGAGACCAACGTCGAGCGGCACCTGCTCGCGCCCCCGATGGTCCGCCACGGCGTGCAGGTCCTGCTCTTCGTTTTCCCGCCGCGTGCCGTCGTCGAGTTCGATGCCGACGGCCGGGGCGTGCTCGAGCACATCTCCTGCCTGGCCGGCACGCTCCGCGTGCAGTGCGCCGGCGAGTCCGCCGACCTGCAGCCCGGTGAGAGCCTCAACTACGAGGCGAGTGCGACGCACTCCATCGAGAACCTCGCCGATGAGCAGGCCCGTGCATTCGTCGTCATCGACATGTCACGCCGCGGCGAGGTCGTCGAATTCGAGTAGCCGGCTTTGCAATACACTGCGCATCTGCACCCCTGAAGGAGCCGCGCCATGCGCAGCACGTCATTGCTCGTTCTCGTCACAGCGTCCGTCGTCACGACTCTGGCCGGATGCTCCGCGCCGGAACCGGTCACGCATCCTGAAGCCATGCGCTTCGAGCGGGGCGGACTCGCGATCGAGCATCTCGGATCCATCGATCGCCTGACGTGGTTCGGACCCGTCAATGGGCCCAACATGCTCTTCACGCAGATGCTCGACCAGCCCCCGGCGGAAGACGGCAGCTATACCTTCTTCGGCGGCTGCTACACCTGGGTCGCCCCGCAGACCGGCCCCCTCGGCTGGCGCGGCCCCGACGGCGAACAACTCCCCTGGCCCCCGGATCCCGCGATGGACATCGGGCCCGCCCAGACCATCGGCCAAACGCGCGCCGGCATCACGACGCGCACACCCGTCAGCCGCGCCGGACTGCGCGAAGTCAAGACCTTCGCCCTGCGCAAGGATGGCGTCGGTGAGATCAGCAACGAACTCGTCAACTGGGGCGACGAGCCGCGCACCGTCGGCACGTGGATCAACACCGCTGTGCATGACCAGGGCGTCATCGCAGTGCGCTTCGACCCGGAGCATGACGACGCCATCTGGGGCTGGAACCAGGAGTCCATCGATCGCTTCCTGTCCATCCTCGCACCGTCGGACGTCAAGGGCTGGTCCCTTGTGCGCACCGCCGATGCCGATTGGGAAGGTGGCGGCAAGGTCTATCTCGACGACCACCCCCACTTCGAGAACACCTCGTGGGTGTCACCCGAGATCGCCGTGTGGCGCCGCGGCTACTGGCTGCATCGCAAGGGCCATGCACCCGTTGACGGCGCCGCACTCCGCGCCATGGGTGAGGGACCGGTCGCGATCTACATCCAGCCGGCCAGTGGCGACAGCCGCGCCGTCATCGAGGCGGAACTCTATGGCCCGATCGAGGAGATCGGCCCCGGCGAGCGCACCAGCGCAGGTGAGCAGTGGACGCTCATCAAGGCAGCGACACCCAGCGTGCGCACCATGCTCGACGCCCTGCGCGACTGAGTTCGTCTCAAGCGCGGCGCAGGGTCCGGCTCAGTGGTACTTGCGCCGGATCATCGCCGAGCGCACCAGCCCGATCGCCCACATCATCGTGCTGATGTGGG
>JBCBTA010000436.1:0-2432 GCA_039818905.1 Planctomycetota bacterium | reverse complement strand
GCCGCTCGATGAGCGACCGGATCTCAGCGACGTCACGCGTGCCGCCATTGACGACAATCGCGTTCAGTCGGTCGTCCGCACGGACCGTCAACGTGCCCTCGCCGCGCGTCCGGTTGACCTCGCGAACGTACAGCTCATTGAGAAGCTGCGCCATGTCCTGGGCACGGGCGGACTTCAGCGAGAAGATCTCGATACCGCCACCCGCGGCGCCATCAGGCCCACCACCGACGGGCGGCTCCTGTCCGAGCACCTCGACGAGGTTCTTGATCAGACGCAGATTCTCCTCGCTCGCGGCAACAATCAGCGAGTTGGTCGCCTCATCCGCCCGCACGCTGATGACATCACGCGACGCGCTTCCATCGCGATCCATCGCACGCAGTCGGTCCCGCATGACCTGCTGGATCTTGGGGGCGAGGGCTGACGCGTCATTCGCACCAACACTGACCACATGCAGTCCGACCGTGGACTGGACGTCCGCTGCGTCCAGCGTCTGCAGCAGCCCCTCGATGACAGCGAAGCTCCTCGGGCTGGTCGCCACGACGAGCGAGTTGCTCCGCGCATCAGGCTGAATCGTGACGTCGTCCGTCTCCCGCAGGGCCCCGCTGCGCACCTGCTCGGCAAACAGATTCCCGAGAAGGCCTGCCACGCGATCCGCCTCAGCGTTCTGGAGCGGGTAGACACGAACCGTGTCGAAGCGCGATGCCCCCTCGACGTCCAGCATCTCGACCAGCTCGGTGACAACCTCGACGTTCGGACGCGAACCCACGACCACCAGCGCGTTGAGCTGCTCCTCCGGCAGCACGATCAGACGCGACAGCGGCACGAAGACCTCGGAGTCCAGCAGTTCGGGCACGCCATCCTGCTCACGCAGCATGCGGAGTCGGCCGACCTGCCGGCGCAGGGCCTCACCCTCCGGTGTGCGATCAACACCCTCGATGAGCACACTCCGGATGGTCGCCGCGATCTTCGTGCTGTCGGCGTGCAACAGCGGGATCAGCCGCGGCTCCACCCATCCGGCGATGGAATCGCCGTCCAGCTCATCAATCAGGACCTCCGTCAGGGCCACGGCTTCTTCCGGGCCGGCCACGATCAGCGCATTGGTGCGCTCATCGATGGTCATGGCGACGGTTGCCGCCAGCGCGCGCCCGGTCTCCGTCGTCGGCATCGCGCGCAACTCCGTCCCGGGTGTCCGCCGAATCGCATCGCCCGCATCGAAGAGATCCTGCAGCACCGCTCGCACACGGCTGGCAGACGCATTCTCCAGGTGCACAATCCGCATGACAATCGCGTCACCCGCCGGAAGCCGGTCGAGCATGCCGATCAGCTCCTCGATCGCGCTGACGTTCGCCGCCGTCGATGCAACGATGATCGCGTTGCTGGTCGGCTCCGGCTCCAGACGAATCGGGACATCCAGATTGACCTCGATGTCATCGTCCTCGAGGCGCTTCCCGGCCAGGGTCAGTCGGCGCACCTGCTCGGTCAGAGACGACGCCAGCGTCGTGCGCGCATCGTTGCGCTGTGGCGACAACATCGATTCGATCGCCCGAACCACGTTCGCCGCCTGGGCTTCACGCAGTGCCACGATGGCAACGCGCTGCTCATCCGCTGTGCCGGCAACATCGAGTGCCGCGATCACCGCTTCCACGACCGACCGGTCACCGGGCGCCACCAGAATGCTGACGGCACGGCGAGTCGTCATGGGAACAATGGTGATCGGCTCCGAGACAACGCCGGGAGCATCGGGCCCCGGATCCCGGGTCAGCCCGAGACGTGTCACGGCTTCTGTGATGCGCTGCGGGCTGGTGTTCTCGACATCGACAATCAGCAGGGCCCGCCCCGGAGCGGACACCGCCGGCTCGTCCTCACCGGCAGGGACATCGGGAGCCTCGCCGCCATCAAGCTCGGCGACGACAGCCGCGATCTGCTCGAAGAGTGCTTCAGACGAACCGACCAGTAGCGCGTTGCCACGCCGGTCCGCCGCGACCGTGAGTTGCTCGTTCCGCTCAGTCGCCGTCGGACCAAAGGCCTGCCGTATCGTCTCCGCCAGACGCGGCGCACTCTGTGATGTGACAGGCAGCACGCGAACGCGCACGCCTGTGCGGCCGCCTTCGTCCTGCAGCGATTGCGCCAGCGTACGAATCTGCTCGAACTCGCCGTCATCCGCTCGCACGATCAGCGTGTTGCTCGCATCGTCCCCGACGATGCGCACCGAACGAAGCGTTCGACCACTGCCGCCATCTGAGAGTTCGTACATCCGAAGGAGCGACTGCGCGACCTCGCTCGCACGGACTGGACCACTCAGGGCGATCAGTCGCGGCGGCGCCAGCGATGCGAACTCGGGCACGTCCAACTGCTCGACCGTCGTGCGGATGCGATCGACATCCTTGCGGGTCGCCGCGACGACCAGCGTATTCGTCAGTGGCTCGGCAGAG
>JBCBTA010000435.1:0-2433 GCA_039818905.1 Planctomycetota bacterium | reverse complement strand
TGTGCGAACCGTCCACGTCGGCGTCGGTCATGATGATGACGCGGCCGTAGCGCAGCTTGCTGATGTCGAAGTCGTCACCGATGCCGCAGCGCAGTGCGGCGATGAGCGTGCGGATCTCCTCGAAGGCGAGGATCTTGTCCAGGCGGGCCTTCTCGACGTTGAGCAGCTTGCCGCGCAGCGGCAGGATGGCCTGCGTCTCGACATCGCGACCCTGCGTCGCCGATCCACCTGCCGAATCACCCTCGACGATGAACAGCTCGGACCGCTCCACGTCCTTCGTGGTGCAGTCACGCAGCTTGTGCGGCATGGACCCGGAGTCCAGTGCGCTCTTGCGGCGCGTCAGATCACGGGCCTTGCGTGCCGCCTCGCGGGCCTGAGCCGCAAGGATGCCCTTCTGACAGATGCGCTTGGCTTCGCCGGGATGCTCCTCGAGCCAGGTGCTCAGGCGCTCGCCGACGATCTGCGATACGAAGCCCTCGACTTCCGTGTTGCGCAGCTTGCCCTTGGTTTGACCTTCGAACTGCGGCTCGGGCAGCTTCACGCTGATGACCGCGGCGAGACCTTCGCGCCAGTCGTCTCCGCCCGGCGTCGGGTCCTTCTCCTTCATCAGGTTCGCGCGCCGTGCGTAGGTGTTGAAGCTGCGCGTCACCGCGGTCTTGAAGCCCGAGAGGTGAGTGCCGCCGTCCACGGTGCGAATGTTGTTCGCGAACGTCAGCATGACCTCGTTGTATGAGTCGTTGAACTGCAGGGCGATTTCGCAGACGAAGCCGCCGTCCTCACTCTCGCCGCTGAGGGCGATCACGTCGTGCAGCTGCGTCTTGTTCGAGTTCAGGGACTCGACGTACTCCACGATGCCGCGATCGAACTTGTACGTCTCGTCACGGATCGCCCCGTCGGCCCCGACGCGCTCGTCCACCAGGCGAATCGCGGCGCCCGGGTTCAGGTACGCCAGCTCCTTGAGACGGTGATGCAGCGTGTCGTAAACGAACTCCGTCTCGGGGAAGATCTCGTGATCCGGCTTGAAGGTGACCTTCGTGCCGCTCCGCCGGACGGCGTCCTCGGGAATGTCGCCGACCACGTGCAGCGGCTCCGCCGTGACCCCGCGCTCGAAGGTGATCTTGTGGATCTTGCCTTCGCGGTACACCTCGACGTCGAGCCACTCCGACAGCGCGTTCACGCAGGAGATGCCCACGCCGTGCAGGCCACCCGAGACCTTGTAGGCCGAGCCCTCCTCGCCGAACTTGCCGCCGGCGTGCAGGACCGTCATCACCAGTTCGACGGCGGGCTTGCCGTCGTACGCCGGATTCTGGTGCTTCTTGGGGTCGATCGGAATGCCCGAGCCGTCGTCGGCCACGCTCAGCGAACCGTCCGAGTGCACGCGGACGACAACCGTCGTCGCACGCCCGGCCATGCATTCATCGATGGAGTTGTCCACCGCCTCCCAGACGAGGTGGTGGAGCCCCGCCGAGCCGGTATCGCCGATGTACATGCCGGGGCGCTTCCGAACAGCCTGCAATCCCTCAAGGATGCTGATCTGCTCGGCGCCGTACGCGGCTTGCGTGTTGCTGGTGCTCTGGTCTTGCGTCGCCATATGTCGGACTGAAGGAGGCGTGTCTCCGCGCGGGCGAAGCTCGGGGAAGGCGGCGCTCTCCGCCCGCGCCGGGCCATCCGGATGGGCGTTCGGCACACGAGGATCAGAGCCGCGATGACCCCGCCACGCTGCCTCCAGGCGCGCTGGAATTCAGACGAGAATGATAGGCGAAAACAGCCCCCGAGGCATGCCGGGCACCGGTTTTCAAACCCCCTCGGAAAGGCCTCAGGGAACGATCTCCACCGTGCTCCGACCGGGGACCAGAAGCTCGAACATCAGCGCCACATCGTCGGCCAGCATGCGGACACAGCCCATGGACATCTCACGTCCGATCGACTCCGGCTCCACCGTGCCGTGGATGCCGTAGCCGGACTCCAAAGCGGTGTTCTCGTCCGTCCCCTCGAGCCCGATCCACCGCTCGCCGATCGGGTTCAGCGGGTCGTCCTTGTCGAAGACCTCGCCCGTCCGCGGATTCCGCCAGCCGGGGTTGAGAACCTTGCCCTCGGCGACCACCCAGCTGCCGATCGGCGTTGAGCCGTACTCGCCGAGACCGACGGGGAAGGAGCGGATGTAGATGCGGTTGCCCGCGCTGTCACGCTGATCCGTGTACACGTCCAGCCGGAACGCACTCTTGTGCACCACGGCATGGAACGGGCCGTACAGCCCCTTGATGCGCTGGCCCATGCCCAGACGGCGTGGGTCGCTGATCTGGTTGATCCGCTGCACCAACCGGTAGTCGATGTTGAAGCCCGCCTGGCGCGGGATCGTGCTCAGGCTGTCGCCACGCTGCACGACGTAGGTGTCTGCAGTGGAGTCATCGGGATACACGCGAGGCGAGAAGG
>JBCBTA010000434.1:0-2435 GCA_039818905.1 Planctomycetota bacterium | reverse complement strand
GCCGGATCATTCCGTGAAGCTGCACATCACCGTGCCGCGGGCCGACGGCGTACGCCTCGTGAATCAGGGCGGGCTCGTGGAGGTCGTCGGGAGTGCGGGCGCGACGCACATCGAGAACCGGAAGGGCTCGATCGAGCTGCGGACGCGTCATCCCATGGTGGAGGACGTCGTGCTGCTGGCCGTGGATGGCAACATCTACTACCAGGTGCCCTTCGGATCGACGGGGCAGTTCGACCTCGAGACGCTGGAGGGGCGCTCGATCTTCCGTGACTTCTCGGGTGAGACCGACGGGACGTTCTCGGGCTCACTGCTGCAGATCGGCACACAGCTTGGCGACGGCGGCAACATGGTGGTTGCCAAGACCAACCGCGGCGACGTCCGCGCGTGGGTGATGGAGGACCCGATCGAACTGACGCGGATGTTCCACATCCGCCAGTACGACATGCGTGATCACATCTTCACGGATGGCTCGAAGCGGTATCGCCGGAACCTGCCGGATGACGAGCCACGAGAGTGACGTGATAGCCGCTGGCGTCCTGAAGGGTCAGCCGGTCAACGGTCTGTCCCTGCTCCGGCTGTGGTGAGACCCAGCGCGGATCGGTGACGCGGGCGGCGACCGCGATCGGATCGTCCACTTCGAACTCGAGGGAGCGCATCGACCCAGGGCTGACTCCCTGCGGCGGGCGCGGCAGGCACCTGCGGAACTCGATGACGAGGCCGGGGTACTGCTCGCTGCGAAGCACGCGCGTCTCGACGGGCTTGTCAGGCAACGTCGTGGAGATGGTGACGAAGCCGAGCAACTGCTCCCAGAAGCCGCAGGTCGCGTCGAGATCACCCGCGTCGAGAACGATCTTCACGTTGGTGTCAGTGGCCATGGCGTCCGGCTTTCGGCATCGAGGGATCTCGGCCGACGGACGTTCGCGCGACCTCAGCCCTCAGGGTTGCGCGACAGCTGTTCGCGCTGCACGCGGGCAACGTAGCGGCAGATCTGATCGACCACAAACCGCTCGTGCTCGGGGTTGAGCCCGAAGTCGAAGGCCATGCCGGCGTACAGCCGCTGGGCGGAGTCGATGTGCGTGTGCCGCATGCGGGCGGTCACGCACAGCGGAATGCTGAGGTGCGGCTTGAGGTTGATGCGCATCCAGAAGAGGCGCTCGTTCTCGAAGCCGGAGCGTTCCTCGGGCTCGACCAGCAGGCCGACACCGCCGCCGCCGACGTTCATCAGGACGGCGCGGAGCATGGGGCCGACGTGCGGCAGGTCTCCCTCATCCTGCCGCTCGTCGATGATGCCCTCGGCTCCGATGCGTCCGATCACTGCATTGCCATCCGCCTCGGCCATCGCGGCCATGCGGCTGCGCGTCTCGGCGAAAACCGCCGTCGCCGGATCGAGCAGTGGAAACACCTCAACCTGGGGAAGGTTCAGCCCCACGGTGGAGACGCGATAGAAGTTACGTCGCTGACAGCGCTCGACGTGATCGGGCATCTGCAGGACGACGCCCTGCATGGCCCGGCGCCCGTTGATCTGAATGGTGCCGGACTCGAGGATCGTGGTCCGGAACATCCAGCGGTTCTGACCGATGCAGATGATCCCGACGAGCTCACGCCCCTGATCAAGCTGGATGGCCTTGCCGAGCATCGAGGGCTCTTCAACAACGATGCGATCATCGTTGAGCTCCATGATGCGGACGCGCCAGATAAGGTCCTTGGTGGTGTGCTCGTAGGCGACACCATCATCCCCCTGGCCGAAGTAGCGCGGCAGTGTGACTTCCAGAGCGCCGTTGCGATCTGCAAGGCTCTGGAGGCTCCGACGCCAATTCTCTGTTCTGGATCGCGTCGCTGGCACGCACATCTCCCTGTCTTGGTGCACAAGGCCGGTGGAAGATGTGTCGGGCGGTTCACCGAAAGGCTTGACCCAGCAACGAGATGCTGTGCGGTTCACGCCGGTGCGATCGGTCGGAACAGCAGAAGGTGCCCTTCCTCGCGCACCGGTGCGTGCCACCCCGATGCGTGCGCCAGAAGGCGCAGTTCGCCCAGTGACCACAGGCGCATCGGAACATCATCTTCTCGGACGCTCCACTGCTCGGTGTCCACCGCATCGCCGACACGCAGCGCGATGACGTTGTCTCCGGGCGACCAGACCATCTGCATGGAGCCGTCCTCCGCGACGCCCTCCTGCCAGTTGCCCGCGGCGACATCGCTCCAGACGTCACCCGGGAAGTCATCGACCGCGAGCCACCCCTCGGGATCAACCGTCCGGCGCAGCCGCTGCATCAGCCCGAGGGCCTGCATCGGCTCGTGGAAGAGCGTGAGCGTGTGCCCGAGGCAGACGATGGCGTCGGCATCGCCGCGCGGATGCGCGAGATCGACTTCGGGATCGAGGACATCGATACTGCGGGTCTCGACGGGGTCGTCGCACAGTTCCAGTGCGTGCTCGT
>JBCBTA010000433.1:0-2524 GCA_039818905.1 Planctomycetota bacterium | reverse complement strand
TCAGCCGCGACAACAGGAAGTACAGCGCGTTGAACAGATGCACGAGCGGGCGCTGGAAGTGGAGCATGAGCGAGATGACGGGACCAAACGTCTCATGCATCTGTTCAACGCGCTGTACTTCCTGTTGTCGCGGCTGACGTACCGCATTGGGCGATCCTCCAACAGCGAGCTCTTCCTGCGCTTCAATTTCGAAGCCAGCTTCACGGTGCCGCCGGCGCACCTCGTGTGTGGCCCGCGCGGCTACACCGTACAGCTGACCTTCCCGCGCTCTCGGGCACGGGAAGCGATCGTGGAGTTGATGGAGATCTGCCGCACGTCTCCATGCCCGCCTGTGACGACGGTCATGCGAGCGCACAAGCGTGACGATCACATGATCTCCTTCTCGGAGGATGGCTACAGCCTGAACTTCGAGTTCCATCCGAAGCGACGGCATGAGGAGGCGAGTCGGCGGGCGGTGGATCAACTCATCGATGCGACTGCGCGATGGGGAGGCAAGGTGCATCTCGCCAAGGATCAGGTGTTGCGCCCCGAGCAGTTCATCCGGATCTACCCGCGCTGCAATGAACTGCTGGAGCTGAAGCGGGCCCTGGATCCAGACTGGATGTTCACCTCCGATCTTGCGCGCCGGGTCGGTATCGATCGCTATCGCAGCGGTGATGCCGCCGCGGTCATGGCCGAGGCGGCGAGCTGATCAACGTGGGGCAGACGGCGATCATCGGTGGTGGTCTCTCCGGCTTGGCCTGTGCGCAGACGCTCGTGACCCACGGTCATGATGTGGTTGTGTTCGATCGCGGGCGGGGCGTCGGCGGACGCATGGCGACTCGCGGCAGCTCGACCGACGCTTCCTTGCCCTTCGATCATGGTGCGCCATTCTTCGAGGTCGGTGACACGACGTTTCGCGACATCGTCGCCAGCTGGGTTGATGCAGGATTCTGCGCACCCTGGCGACCGACGTGGGGTCGTGTTTCGGGACAGGACATCGTCGAGAGGCAGGCGCGGAGCGTATACGTCGGCATGCCGAGCATGCGTGAGATCTGTCATCAGCTCTCCTCGGGGTGTGACATTCGGCCCGGAGCCGTCGTGGTCGGGCTCGAGCGCTCGGCGTCGGGCTGGGCGCTGGGCCTGGAAGATGGATCGACGAGCGATGTGTTCGATGCGGTTGTCTTCGCCGCGGCTGCCAGGCAGACCGAGCGCGTCCTCGGTGAGCGATTCCCCGAGATCACCTCTGCACTTGGGCGGATCACCATGGCGCCGCATTGGGTCTGTATGGCGGCCAGCGATGCGCCGCCCCGGTCGATGCCCGACGTGATCGAGACGCCGGAGGATGCGGTGCTCCAGCTGATCGTTCGTGACGACGCCAAGCCCGGTCGGGCGGAAGGTGCTCGCTGGGTGGCCCATGCGTCACAGGAGTGGTCGGGCGCTCGACTGGAGGTTTCACGTGAGGAGATGGCGATCGAGCTTGGCGTAGCGTTGCGCCGGTGTCTCGCGCTGGATGGTGCGTGGTCACACTGCCGCGCCCATCGCTGGAGTCTGGCTCGCGTCGTGCAGCCGATCGACGCGCCGTATGTGCTCGAGGAGCGTCTGGGCGTGTGTGGGGATGGCTTTGGCGGGTCGGGAGTCGAGGCGGCGTACCTCAGCGGTCGGTCGATGGCGATGCAGCTCCTGTCGATGTGATGGGAGCCTGGGTGCGAGGCGGGCTAGGCTCTCGGAGAAGGAGGCTCGATGTCGCAGCAGCATGAAGAGACTGTGCGTCTGTTGACCGGTGTGCTCGATCGCGTGCTGGCCCGCGAACTGCCCGACATGCCGTGGCAGACCGCGCGAGAGGCGGCGGATCTCTGCGCCAGCGAAGACCAATCGAAGATCGATCAAGCCGCGTCGAGCTTCCGAGCGTTGGAGGATGCCGACATCGGGTCTCTGCTCGGCGCCCTGACACTTCGGTTTCATCTGGTCAACAAGGCCGAGCAGCTGACGATCGCGGACATCAACCGGGAGCGTGAGCGCACCTCCAGCCTGGAGGAGCCCCGGGTCGAGTCCATCGCCGAGGGAATCCATCGGTTGCGGCAGGCCGGGCGTTCACTCGACGATGTGCTCGATCTGCTGTCCAAGCTGGACATTCAGCCGACGCTGACGGCACACCCGACAGAGGCACGTCGGCGGACGATCCTCCGAAAGCAGCAGCGCATCGTTGAGTGCATCAATGTGCTGCGCGAGACTGATCCGACGCCGCGTGAGCAGCAGATCGTCGAGGCGAAGCTTGAGCGTCTGATTCTGGTGCTTCTCGGGACGGACGATGTGCGGACCGAGCGGCTCCAGGTGCTCGAGGAGGTGCGCAACGGGCTGTACTTCCTCGCCGGACCCATCTGGGAGACGGTGCCTGCGCTGTACGCGGATCTTCGGCGGGCGCTTGTGCGTGAGTACGGCACATGTCCGGACCAGTTGCCGACTGTGCTGCGGTATCGAAGCTGGATCGGTGGCGACCGCGACGGCAACCCGAACGTGACTCCGGAGGTCACCCGGCAGACTC
>JBCBTA010000432.1:0-2527 GCA_039818905.1 Planctomycetota bacterium | reverse complement strand
GGGTTCGTTGAGTTCAGCGACCCCGCGCACGCGGACGACCGGTGTCACGATCCATCACCAGGTTGGCCGAAGCCACATCACCATGCTGCGAGAACAACTCATGCAGCTCCGACTCGGACATCGAGAACGGGAGGTTCCCGACATACAGCTTCTTCATCTGTCGCTTTCCTGTCTGTCACTCTGCCCTGACCTGAGACCTCGAACCGTGCTTCTGACTCGGGCAGTGAGACGCAGCGACGGTGACATGGTGGCGCGGCCCGATGGCCGGTGGCCCACCTGTTCAGCAGCAAGTATATCCCAAGGGACCGGCCGTCAACTGGCCCGCCTGGGACACCCCCGTTTGGGGCTCGGAGAGGCCGTTCCGGAGCCCTCGCGGCCACCGGAGCACCATTTCCTCGGGTAGGCTGGGCCCTATGACAGCCGCCGAAGCACACGCACGGATTCAGGAACTCGGAGGCGGGCAGGAGTGGCCCGTCGTCCTGGCGTCGGCCATCACGATCGGCCTCTGCGTCATCATCCACTACGAGGCCGTGCGGCTGCTGATCCGAACCACCGCGGTGATCCGCTCGACGCGCTTTGCGATCATCGCGACCGTGCTCAGCCTGATCATCGTCCACATCGTCGAGATCGGGATCTTCGGTGTCGGGCTCGCCGTGCTGAATGACGTCTTCGACGATCGCACCGGCATGCTCATCGGAGACTTCTACGGCACCTTCGAGGACTACGCGTACTTCTCCGCAGCCGTGTACACAACGGTCGGCTTCGGCGACGTCACACCCGTCGGCCCCATCCGAACCTACGCCGCGGCTGAGGCGCTGACGGGGCTGGTGCTGGTCACCTGGTCTGCGTCTTTCACGTTCCTGGTCATGCAGGCACGCTGGAGGGATATGGCGGAGTCCGCTGTCTCATCGTGAGTACGACAGTCGCCGGTCGTGCACGTCGCGCACAAGCATCGACTCCATCCGATCACCCCACTTGGCGACCAGCGCGGTGTGGGCGGGATGATCGACGTATGTGAGATACGCCTCTTCGTCCATGAAGCCGACGGTCATGCCGAGGCTGAAGTCGTGGTCAACCGATGCCCGCCCGGTATCGATGTGGGCACCGCGGAAGTAGCTGACGATGCCGGGGATCTGACGCACCATCTCATCGCAGTCCTCGATGAGTGCACCAAGGTCGGCGGGCTCGCTCAGCTTGAAGAAGACGACATGGTTGATCGGCGCCTCCGGCGGGGGCAGGTCCGGATCGACCAGGACGACGTCGCTGGTGCAGCCGACGGCGAGGATGCTCATCGCGAGTGCGCACGCAAGGGTCGTGATTCGTCTCATGGCGGGAGTGTAGAGCCCACGCTCACTCGACGCGCCGAACCGTCGGCGGCTCCCAGCGCCCGTCCAGGGCCATTGCGTCGGGCAGGTACAGCCGCAGCACCAGCAGGCACGCGCCCTCGGGCGCGGGCAGCCAGTGCGAATCGACGAGCGCCGGCGGCGCTGCGCTGACATGCACCGGGAGAACCCCATCGAAGCTCGGGGGCGTTGGGTGGCCGATCGAGTGGCGCCCGAGGATGTTGCGGACGGGTTCCTGCGAGCGTGCGTCGTACGCCGAGATCGACCAGAAGCCCGCTGCAGGAGGGAGCGCATCCTCGTCGAACTCGATCACGTAGCTGTGCTGTGCAGTGTCGAGTGGCCGTCCATCGACATCGGTCGTGGTGCGCATGACGAGGATCTCCGACGCCGGCATGCCGAAGGGTTCGATGCGGGCGGCCGCGGCTCGCGTCAGGTAGCGTCCGTCGAGCGTCGGTCGAGACAGGTACGCGTCGTCCAGCATGCGCCAGCCATTGCGGACCGTGCCCAGGCGCCGGGCTTCGGCATGGACCCGCGCGAGCGCCTTGGCGATGCCCTCGTCCATCGCCGCACGAATCTCGCGAGGCATCTGAACGCTCTGTGGCTGCTTCCAACTCCGGAATCCGACGCGCCGGAAATCGCGGATCATCGTTCGTTCCTCCTCGATGGGTCGAAACGTCGTGCGCATCGAATTGGCGAACGACAGGAAGTCGGCGCCGATCGCGAGATCCTCGGACCACACCGGATAGCCGACGACCAGTGGGGCGGCGCCGCGATGCCGTCCGGTGAACTCGAACAGCGTGCGGAGGTCGAACTGCTGCTGCACGGCCTGGGCTGCCTCGAGCTGGTCCGTCGCATCGATTCGAATCACCACGAGCGCCAGCCCGGTCTCAAACTGGATGACGCCGCTGAGTCCGTTGGGGCGCGCTTCGGTCCAGTCCGGGCCGGCAAGCAAGTAGGCGCCGCCCTCGCCATCGGCGGTCAGCGGGTTCAGCGTGCCGGCGTTGTGGGTGAACAGGTCGAGGAACTGCACGCTGAAGTACCGATCCTCGATCGGAGGCACGTCGAAGACCATCGGCTGCATCCGCACATCGACCCACGCGACCGACACGAGGACATCCGGTTCGACGAGCGTCCGCGGCAGGCTCTGTGTCAGCGTGTCGGGGGCGTGCCAGATTCGATTGAAG
>JBCBTA010000431.1:0-2531 GCA_039818905.1 Planctomycetota bacterium | reverse complement strand
GCGCGGCCCGAAGACGGCCTGCCAGGAGTCCCACTGCTGCGCGGAGGTGCCGCCCGGCCCGAGCACCTTCTCCATGCGGTACTCGTCGCGCACGGTCAGCAGCGTCGCGCCGCTGCGATTGACGATCGAGGGCGTGGGGTTGTCCTCGTCTCCGAACATGCTGCGGTCGGCGTAGATGTCTGTGCGCTGGAAGGCCCGGAAGTCGAGTGGGTCCGGTGCGATGGACCAGGCCGCCCCGAACACGTCGGGGTGGCGCATCAGCAGCCACAGTGCGCTCCAGCCGCCGGAGGACTTGCCCGAGAGCACGCGGGCGTCGGGCGTCTCGAGCAGGTTGTACTTGTCCTGCAGCACCGGGATGAGCTCCTCGATGAGTGCGCGCTCCATCGGCCCGTTGTTCTGCGAGTTGGCGAAGAGATGGTGGCCGTTGGGACCTTCGGGATCGAGATGAATGACAAAGGCGCGGCGCCAGAGTGCACGGCGGAGGTCACCCGGTGGCGCGCCGGCGCGCAGCCGCGGCTCACGCAGCGCGCTGCGGTGATCGCCGCCGAACCCGGGAATGACGTACACCGCCGGGTACTGCCGCGTCGGATCATGATCGAGCGGAAAGACGACGCCCGCGCGGAGCGTCACGTCCCGGCCACGAAACGTGGAGAGCAGTCGGGAACGGACGGTGAACTGCTCGACGCCGGGAATGCGCGGCCAGGGCTGTTCGGCGGTGCGCCGGATCAGCGCGATGCGCAGGTCGGTGACGGCGCCGTCGCGCCCGACGTGCAGGGTGTACTCCTCGGAGTGGAGGTTGCCCGGCTCGCGCTTCCAGTCGGAGTTGGCCTGCTGCGTGTCGAGCACGGCGGAGACGCGATACATCCCGGGCGGCAGTGCACTGGGCGGGCCGGGGAACGCATCGCAGGTGCCATCGGCGATCAGGATCTCCATCCCCGGGCGCAGATCACGGACATCGGCCGCGAAGATGGGCTGTGGATCACTCAGGAAGGGCGCATTGGCGGCGCTGTTGGTGCGATAGAGCGGCGAGTCCACGTGCAACAGTGAGATGATGAGTCTGCCGCTGACAGGTGCATCGCCGAGCGCTGGCGAGACACCGACGCGGAAGCGCGCGCCGGCGACCGCGGGTGCTGCGGCACACAGCATGATGAGCAGCGCACAGGCGAGGCAGAGCGTGCGCGCGATGTTTCGGGTCGAGTGCGGCATGGCGAGGTACGGTATCGCCCTCATGGGCTCGCGTCGCCGCACAGAGGATCTCGGAGCGCAGGATTGGTACCGGCGTCCGTCGTGGTACGACATCCTGCACGCAGCGGGAACGGCGCTGGACGTCGATGGGCTGGAGGAGATCGCGGCGCGATACGTCCATCTTCCGATCCGCGGCGGCATGCGCTGGCTCGAGCCTGCCTGCGGCACGGCCCGTCATCTTCGGCTGATCGCGTCCCGCGGCGGCCGGGTGTGGGGCTTCGATCGTGAGCCCTCGATGATCGACTACGCGCAGCATGCGATGACGGGGCGCGGGCTTCGGGGCACGCTCTTCGAGGCAGACATGGCGGACTTCCGCCTGCCCCGGACTGGGGGCGGAAACCCGGTGACGGTGCATCTGGCCTTCAACCTCATAAGCTCGATTCGCCATCTGCGTACCGACGACGCCATGCTCGCGCACTTCCGGTGCATGGCGGATGCGGTGGCGCGTGGCGGGGTGTATGCGGTGGGCATCGGTATGACGGCGTACGGGGCGGAGATGCCCAGCGAGGATCTCTGGGAGGGCCGGCGTGGCCCGTGCACGGTCACGCAGGTGGTGCAGTACCTGCCCGCGGAGCGACGGCGAAGGCTGGAGCAGGTGATTAGCCACCTGCGAATCCGGACGCCCACCACGGAGCGGCATCTGGACACGAGCTACGAGCTGCGGGCGTACAGCGGCCGGCAGTGGGCCACGCTGCTGGAGAAGACGGCCTTTGAGGTGGTGGACGTGGTCGATGAGCACGGCGATCCGCTCCCGCCGCCGGGGGACGTGGGCTGGGAGCAGGACGGCAGTTCCGGGTACGGAATCTGGGTGCTGCGGCGGCGGTGAGGGGGCAAAGGTCCGAAGAACTTCGAGGAAGGTGAGGGCGTACCCTCGGAGCAGGCTGAGGACGGGGGGTCGATCCGACCGATCCAGACTCCGTCGGGTGTGTTTCCAGCCCGAGAACCTTCGAGACCAATCCATGCCAGCAAGGACTGCCGCCATGTCTCTCCGCCTCCCGCTTCTGCTGCTGCTCGCTCTGGCCACCCCACTGCTGGGCGGCTGCTCCGTGACCACCAGCACGAGCGTGTACGAGCTGGACCTGCCGCCGGAGACGTATCTCCTGGCGGTAGACGTCGAGAACTTCAACGGCTCGGTGGAGATCCGTGCAGAGCGGCCCGGCAAGCCCGTCGTGGTGAAGGGCGAGGTGCGGGCCGCCACGTGGAACTCGCTCTGCTACCCGGATGCCGCCGACGTGGCGGTGGAGTTCGATGCCGAGATCGACGAGATCGACGAGACCGTCGATCTC
>JBCBTA010000430.1:0-2559 GCA_039818905.1 Planctomycetota bacterium | reverse complement strand
GTTCCGCATCCAGGACGAGCGCCTCATGGTCTTCTACAACAGCTGGGGCACCAACACGAGCACGCTGTGGAGCAAGGAGGGACCGACGACGCTGGAGCGCGACGCGGATACCTTCTGGTCCGGCGAGACCGGCGAAGCGGTGCGGCGATAGACATGCATCAGGCACTGACTGAGACGATCAGATGAAGACCCTGCCAGTCGAATTCACGGGCACAACCGGCGACACGATCGTCGGTGCGCTCGATCTGCCCGACGGCTCCGCCACCGCGATCGGCATCTTCGCGCACTGTTTCACCTGCTCGAAGGACCTGCGCGTCGTTCGGGAGATCGGCAAGGCCGTGACGGACGAGGGTCTCGGACTGCTGCGCTTCGACTTTGCCGGGCTCGGGCAGAGCGACGGCGACTTCGCCGAGACCAGCTTCACCACCAATACAGGCGATCTTCGCGTCGCGGCGGACTTCCTTGCCCGCGAACATGCCCCGCCGCGGTTTCTGGTCGGGCACAGCCTCGGCGGTGCGGCGGTGCTGGCCACGGGCGGCGACATCGAGTCGGTCCGCTGCGTCGCGACGATCGGTGCACCATCCGATCAGGGCCACGTGCGGCACCTGATCGAGCAGGCAGCCTTCGACGAGCGCGGCCGCGCCCGGGTGAACATCGGCGGCCGTCCCTTCGAGATTGGCAGGCAGTTCGTGGAGGATCTGGAGTCACACGACCTGCTCAGCCGCGTCGCGACGCTGCGAAAACCGCTGATGGTGTTTCACGGTCCGATGGACACGATCGTCGGCATCGAGCATGCCGAGAAGATCTTCGTCGCCGCCAAACATCCCAAGAGCTTCGTCTCGCTGGGCAATGCCGACCATCTCGTCAGTGCGCAGGAAGACGCACGATTCCTCGGGCATGTCCTCAGTGCCTGGGCCCAGCGTTACGTCGGCGATTGAATCCGTCACCCAAGGTGCTGGATGAGCTCCCCGAGTGACGTGACGGTCAGATCGGGCGATGCGTCGCTCGCCCCGCTGGCCGAAGCGCCGCCCGCGGCACGATTCACCCACACTGTCGGGAATCCCAAGCGCGACGCCGGCGCGACGTCGTGGTATCTGCTCTCAGCGACATGCAGGACCGCGGACGCAGGAAGCTTCATCCGCTCCATCGCCTCGTGAAAATGCACCTCAGCGGGCTTGTAGGAGCGCACCTGCTCCGCCGTCACCAGCAGATCGAGTTCGATGCCGAGCTTGGGGGCTGTGGTCGCGAACAGGTCGTTGTCGATGTTGGACAGGATGCCGACGCTGAAGCGCTCCTGCAGGGCGCGCAGGGCACCGGGCGTCTCATCGAAGGCGGGCCAGTCGATGATCGACTCCGAGATGGTGTGCTCGCTGTGGCTGTCGATGGACCAGTGGAAGCGTGCCGCGAGTTCATGTGCCACGCGGCGCAGTACTTCGCGGTAGGGCAGGTATTCACCCGCCTCGATCTGCCGCTCCGCCGCGGCGTAGGCGTCGAGCACGTCGGCCCGCTCGTGCGGTTCGATGGTGCAACCGGCCAGCGATGCCGCGGCGCCGAGGATGCCCGTCTCCCAGTCCACCAACGTGCCGTAGCAGTCGAAGGTGACGCACCGGATGGATGCGACGTCGATGCTCACGCGCCCTCCGGATGTCCGATGATGGTGATGCCGAAGCGCGGCGCCAGCTCGCGCATGCGCTCCACCTGGGCCTCGTCCATCGGCGGAATGGGATCGTCCATGCTGACAACGGCCTGGCCGATCTCGCGGAAGTAGTTCTCCAGCCCTGAGGGATGCACGTGCAGCAGCATCTCGGCCTGCTCGCCGGTGCCGTTGCGGAACGCATGCTCGACACCCTTGGGCACGAAGACACTGGTGCCGGGGCCGGCGAGGATGCGCTTGCCGCCGACGAAGAAGGTGACCTGCCCGGAGAGGACGTCGAAGCGCTCGTCCTCGCGGTCGTGCACGTGCGTCGGCGGCCCGCCCCCCGGCGCCAGGATGGCCCGCATGAGGCAGTACGCGCCGTCGGTCGATGCACCATCGGTCAGCACGACGTAGCGATCACCCGCGGCGTCAAACGCTTCATGCTCACCCGGCGGGACGATGCGCGTCTCGGCATTGGGATCAAGAGTCATTGGACCTCCCGCACCGTCCGCTGCTCGATCCGCTTCTCCGGCTTCGTCACCACGATCGCGTCGATGTAGCAGCCGGGTGTGTGCACGTGATCGGGGTCGATCGTCCCCGCCTTCACGTACTCCTCGACCTCGGCGATGGTGAACTCCGCGGCGGTCGCCATCATGGGATTGAAATTCTGCGCCGTCTTGCGATAGACGAGATTGCCCGCTTCGTCCGCCGTGTGCGCCTTCACCAGCGCGAGCTTGCCCCACAGGCCCGTCTCCAGCACGTATGGCCGGGTCCGACCGGAACCGGGCGGGAACTCGATGTCGCGCGTTTCCTTGCCTTCGGCGACCTGCGTGCCGGAGACGGGCCTGTGGGGCAAGCTCGCGCTGGTGAAGGCGCACACGGCGGACGAAGCGGGCAATCTCGTCTATCGCAAGACGGCGCAG
>JBCBTA010000429.1:0-2567 GCA_039818905.1 Planctomycetota bacterium | reverse complement strand
CGGTGTCGATCGGGTTCGAGCGCGCACTCAGCGAACTGATCTTGACCGAGACATTCGTCCGCGGGATCACACCGAGATGGTCATGCTCCAGCCGCTCGTCGGGTGCCCACGACGCGACGGTCTCGGGCAGGTTGGTTACAAGATCGAGGTACTTGGCCTGATAGCCATCCGCCTCGGCATCGCTGACGCACGCCTCGCCAAGCAGATCGACGGAGAAGGCAATGCCTTCCTTCCACAGCTTCGACAGGCCGGGCAGCGCATCGGCCGCATCAACGCCGGCGATGAACTTCCGGGCCATGCCCTCGATCTGGCCCGAGATCGTCTTGGTCATCGCACCCTTGGCGATGCCGCCGGCCCGCAGCCCGAGATCGAGACCCGGCGGGAGCTTTACCCCTGGCTGGGACAGGTAGTCCGACAGGTGATCATGCACGGCGTCAGAGCTGTGCCGCAGAACAGGAAAGGTATCCACGAAGCGGAACAGCTGGACCTTGAATTCGTGGTCCTTCATGGACCAGTCCATCAGCTTGTCCGACCAGAATTGCTTGGACAGCAGACCGGCCTTGTTCTTGCGCGCACGATCCAGGAAGTCGGCGCCGATCTCGCGGACGCGCACATCGCCAGTGGAATTCGTGCCAACCGCCGTCGGCGGCGCCCCCTTCTCCCGTCGAAACAACGCCATCAACCACCCTTTCAGCCAAGACCCGAGGGCGGCATTCTACTGGCTGCGCTGGCGTGACTCCCTCTCCTCGGACCCCCACAGACTTGGGTAAATCGCTCAACCTGCACACCTGCCTACACTCCGTCACGATGCCTCGAACACGTGGCAAGAAGGTCCTGCTCGCTATGTCCGGCGGCGTTGACTCCTCGGTTGCCGCGGCTCTGCTGCTGCGCGAGGGGTACGAGGTCGTCGGTGTCTTCATGCGCCTCGGCTCGCCCGGCGAGTCGCTTGACGAGCTGACCCCCTACGACTCCGCCGGCGTCACCTGCGATCCCGAGAAGATCCGAATCGGCCACCAGGGGTGCTGCTCGATCAATGACGCCGCCGATGCCCGCCTCGTCGCGGCCGAGCTCGGGATTCCCTTCTACGTCTGCAACTTCAAGAAGGACTTCGGGCGCATCATCGACTACTTCGTGGACACCTACGTCGATGGCCGCACGCCCAATCCGTGCGTCCGCTGCAACGACTGGCTCAAGTTCGGCAAGCTGCACGACTACGCCCGCACCATCGACGCGGACTTCGTCGCGTCGGGCCATTACGCTCGCATCGCAGAGACCGACCATGGCCGCGCACTGCTTCGAGGCGTGGATCACGGCAAGGACCAGAGCTACGTGCTCTTCGGCGTTGATCGAGCCAAGCTGCAGAGCATGCTGCTCCCCATCGGCGAGATGGAGAAGCCGGCCGTGCGCGCACTGGCGTCGGAGCTCGGCCTGCCCGTCTTTGACAAACCGGACTCGCAGGAGATCTGCTTCGTTCCGGACAATGACTACGCCGGACTCGTCGAGCGGCGCCGTCCCGAGGCGCAGGTGTCGGGCAAGATCGTCAACGCCGAGGGGGAGCAGGTCGGTGAACACGCCGGGCAGCACCGCTTCACCATCGGTCAGCGTCGCGGCGTGGGCGTCGCCTTCGGGTACCCCATCTACGTCGTGGACAAGGACCCGCAGACCAACACCGTCACCGTCGGGGCACGTGAGGATCTCCGCACTTCGGGCTGCACTGCCGGCGAGGCCAACTGGCTGACCGACGCCGCGGCGTTCAACGACTGGACGCCGTGCCTCGCGCAGTATCGCTACAACGCCCGGGCCGTCGTCGCCGAGGCCCGCTCGCTTCCGTCCGTCGGTGCCGAGACCCCCTCGGGCCGGCCGGGCCGCTTCGAGGTGCGATTCGGTGAGCTGCAGGATGCGGTTGCGCCAGGGCAGGCCGTCGTGCTGTACGACGAGAAGACCCCGGATCGTGTGCTGGGCGGCGGGTGGATTGAGGGCTTTGTTCGGTAGGCGTTTGCGCCCTTCTGAACGATCGTCGAAACCTCCTGCGAGAATGGGAATACCCTGTTGGTGAGGGCGATTGGCTCTCTGTTGGTCCCTCGCGAGAGGGGCAAGTATCGATATTCATTCCTGCTACCACGGCGGTGGCGGGTGCAACGTCTGGATCTGGAGAGTGAAGTGATGAGCATTGCCATTCGTCGGACCGTCATGTCGTGTCTCTGTGCCGGCCTCGCGTCGGCGGCCCTCGCCCTTGGCGGTTGCGCCAGCCCCGTCGCGGGGAACAACGCTCGCGTCATGAGCGCTTCGGCTGAATCCTCCAGCTGCAGCAGCTGCACCAGCTCCTGCACCAAGACCATGGCCGCGTCCAACGAGGGCGAGTGCGCCTCCTCGTGCGGCAGCTCCTGCGGCGGCACCGCCGTCATGAGCGCCTCCACCGCTGAGAAGACCTGCGGCAGCGAGTGCGCCACCTCGTGCTCCGGTGCCAAGACCATGAACGCCTCCGCCGGCGGCGCTGCTGACCGAGGCGCCGGTGCAGCTGCCGCAGCAGCTGGACTTCTCGGAGCACTCGCCGCCGGCGGAGGCGT
>JBCBTA010000428.1:0-2603 GCA_039818905.1 Planctomycetota bacterium | reverse complement strand
GGAGTTGGCCATGAAGATGGCAACCGCGAAGCCGCACGTCAGGCCGCCGGCCAGCATGCCAACCACGCCCGGAACGCTGAGGACCAGGCCGACGCCGATCGGCACCAGGATCGCCAGCACCGACGGGATGATCATCTCCTTCTGTGCACCCGCCGTCGAGATCGACACGCACGAGGCGTAGTCGGGATAGCGCGTGCCCTGATGATCGATGCCCTCCTTGGGCCAGTTGTCCGGGTTGCTGACGTCCGCCTCGCTCATGCCCTGGCCACGCAGTGCGTCGCGAATTGCGGCGAACTGGCGGCGGCACTCACCCATCATGGCGTACGCCGCGCGACCGACCGCGTTGAGCGTCAGTGCGCAGAACAGGAAGACAAGCAGCACACCGATGAAGACGCCGCCGAGCACCCGCGGGTTGGTCAGCGTGACGTCATAGAAGGCCAGGATGTCAGAGATCTGGCTCTTGCTCGTCCGGACGACCGGCACGGTCTCCTGATTCTCGATCGGGATCTGGCCCGTCGTGTCCGGGAGGATGTTGATGATCTTGGCGTCTTCGAGCGACTCGCCCGGGTTCTCGGGAGCGATGCGGAATGTCGCGTTCTTCTCCCAGTTGGTCTGCACGCCGCTTCCGACGCGGGCCCACTCGATCATACCGCCGTCGATGACCTCACCGGGAAGCACGATCGCGAACTTGCCGTGCCCCTCGTACACCGCGTACGCCTCGGGATTCCCGATCTCCGAGGTGGAGTAGGAGCCGGCTTCCCGGGCCTTGTCGTAGAAGGTCTCCGCCTGCGTCCGGATCTGCACCTGGACGACCTGGATGAACGCCGCGAACAGCGCGAGGGCCGTCAGCGCGGCAGAGCCGATCGCAAAGCCCTTGCCCGTCGCAGCTGTCGTGTTGCCGAGCGAATCCAGCATGTCGGTCCGCTCACGGACGAACGGCTCCTGGCTGGTCATCTCGGCATTGCCGCCGGCGTTGTCGGCGATCGGGCCATAGGCGTCGGTGGCGAGCGTGATGCCAAGCGTCGAAAGCATGCCGACTGCGGCGATACCCACGCCGTAGAGGCCCATGAGGAAGTTCTCAGAGCCACCGGCGAAGATGTACGCCGCGAGAATCGCGACGACGACGGTCGCCAGCGAGGCCCACGTGGACTTCATGCCCTCTGCGATACCGGAGATGATGACCGTCGCCGGGCCGGTCAGTGCCTGCTCGGCGATCCGCTGGGTCGGACGGTGCTCGTACGACGTGTAGTACTCCGTCGCAACGGCGATGACATTGCCTGCGATCAGCCCTGCGACGATCGCGACACCAAGGCCCCACCAGTTGAACGGCAGATCGACCGGGCCGTCGTATGTGCCGAAGACCCAGTACAGCAGACCGAATGACAGCAGGCCGATGAGCGCCGACGCGATGTAGACGCCCTTGTGCAGACCCTTGAGGAGCTGTGCGAAGCTCGCACCCTCCTTGGCCTTCACCGTGAAGATGCCCGCGATGGAGCAGAAGATGCCAAGGCCGGCAAGGGCAGGTGCGGCGCTGGCGAGCAGCAGGCCGATCACGAGGCCGTCCTCGAGGTTCGACGTGAACGTCAGAGCCGCGGCGGCGCCGAGTGCCATCGTCGCGAGGATCGAGCCGTAGTACGACTCGTACAGGTCGGCACCCATGCCCGCGACGTCACCCACGTTGTCACCCACGTTGTCCGCGATCGTCGCGGGGTTGCGGGGATCGTCCTCGGGAATGCCGGCCTCGACCTTGCCGACGAGGTCGGCGCCGACGTCGGCGGCCTTGGTGTAGATGCCGCCACCCACGCGAGCGAACAGCGCCTGCGTCGAGGCGCCCATGCCGAAGCTCAGCATGATCGTCGTGAGGATGGTGATGTTCATGTCCATGAACACGTTGAAGAACAGGAACCAGAACGAGACGTCCAACAGCGCAAAGCCCACCACCACCAGGCCCATCACTGCGCCGGAGCGGAAGGCGACCGTCAATCCCTCGTTCAGCGAGTCGCGGGCGGCCGCCGTCGTACGGGCCGACGCAAACGTCGCAGTCTTCATGCCGAAGAAGCCGCACAGACCGGAGAAGAGGCCCGCGACGGCGACGCCGATCATCGACCACCATTCCTGCAGCCCGATGAATGTCATCAGTGCGAGGAAGATGATCAGCACGACGAACACACCCGCCACGACCTTGTATTGGCGTGACAGATACGCCATGGCTCCATCACGCACGGCCTGCGCGATGCGAACCATCTCCGGATCACCCTCGGAGCGCTTCATCACGGACTTGAAGAACGCCAGCGCGAACCCCAGTGCGATGAGCGCACCAATCGGGGCGAGGAAGTACGCGGGGTGGGGCATGGCCGCGAGCGTCGTCAACACGAGAAGGCTCCTGTCTGCCTGGAGAACGTCCGGGCGAAAGTCTCGGGATGTACCGCCGCCCCAACGCCACCGGTTAGGGGCTGCTAAGAATTGGAGCGAGCCAGCAGACCTGAATGGTCATACCGCAGCGTGCTGGCTATCGATGATCGGATGAACGGGACAAGACAGCGTGAGGAAAGCGCAGCGAATCGAAGGACGCGTCTCTAGCGACGCGGGCCCGTTTGAATTCG
>JBCBTA010000427.1:0-2625 GCA_039818905.1 Planctomycetota bacterium | reverse complement strand
CCGTGCGTCCAAAGGGAATTGTCAGGAAGGGACTCTCGGAACCGGGAATGCCGAAGCGGTCATTGCCGAAGAGGTTGAAGAACGAGACGAAGGCGGCGAGGCCGATCAGGCCATAGACCACGCTGGGCACACCCGCGAGGTTGGAGATGTTGATCTGGATGAACCGCGTCAGCCATGAACGGGGCGCAAACTCGTGGAGGTAGACCGCAGCGCCGATGCCGAGCGGCAGTCCGACGCCGGCCGTGACCGCGCACACCCAGATGCTGCCCATGATCGGTGCGAGAAACCCTGCATCGACGGGGTCGATGCTCTTGGTCTGTGTGGTGAGGAACGACCAGTCGATGTACTCGATGCCCGCCCGGCCGATCGACCACATCAGGAGCGCGAGCATCGCCACGGAAAGGAACGCCACACCTGCGCAGACCACACCGAAGGCTCTATCGACGATTGCTCTCCGACGGCGTGTCACGCTCTTCTCGATGATGGGGCCGGTCACTCGTACACCTCCCGGAAGCGCTTGAGGACACGGTTCCCGACGATGGTGATCGCCAGCGTCATCAGGAAGAGCACCGCACCAACGGCGTAGATGGAGCGCCGTTCGATGCTGCCGTAGGGCGTCTCACCATTGACGGTGGAGACGATGTAGGCGGTCATGGTCTGCACGGACTCGGTGGGCAGCAGCGTCAGGTTGGGCTTCGCGCCGGCGGCGAGGGCCACGATCATCGTCTCCCCCACCGCGCGAGCGATCGCCAGGAGGAACGACGCGATGATCCCCGAGAGCGCCGCGGGCACGACCACCTTGCACACGACGTCGAAGCGTGTTCCGCCAGTTGCGTAGCCACCTTCCCGCAGCGCACGTGGAACGGCGTTCAGGGCGTCTTCCGAGAGAGATGTCACCAGTGGCAGGCACATCACGCCCACCGCGATGCCTGCCGACAGCGCGTTGAACGAATCGATCGCAGGGATGACCGACGCCAGTGCGGGAGTGATGACGGTGACGGCGAAGAAGCCGTAGACCACGGTGGGAATGCCGGCAAGGATTTCGAGGACGGGCTTCAGCACCGCACGGACCCGCCGCGGGGCGTATTCACTCAGATAGATCGCCGTCAGCAGGCCCAGTGGCAGCGAGACCAGTGCGCTGATCCCCGCGACAAGCAGCGTGCCTGAGACCAGCGGCAGGATGCCGAACCGCTTGTCTGCATCGGCGGCAGCCAGCGGTGTCCAGGTGGTGCCGAAGAGGAAGTCGGTCACCGACACCAGCGGGTCGCTGAGGAATCGGACCGACTCCACCGTCAGCAGCAGCACGATGGCGAAGGTCGTGGCCACCGAGAATGCCGCGCAGGAGAAGAGAACCGCCTTGACGAGCCGGTCGCGCTTGGGTCGGGATGCGACGGCTGTCGTCATGGACGTCTGAGCGTCGTGGCGAGTCGTCGGCGCCTACAGGCCGTAGACGGAAGGCAGAGGGTCGTGCAGATGCTCACCGGTCTCGTCGAGCCACACCGTACCGGTGGATTGATTCTCGAAGAGGTCCCGAGAGACGTCCATCAAGGCGTCAGGCAGGCCGACGTAGCCGACCTTCTCGGAGAGCCGCTGCGCGTTGTCAAGGTAGTAGGTAACGAAGCTTCGGACGTCTTCGCGTTCGGCTGATTCGAGATTCACGTAGATGAACAGCGGGCGCGAGAAGGGCCGGTAGGACCCATCGGCGATGGCCTCGACCGAAGGTGCGATGGCTCCTGTCCCGTCGTCGATCGGGACGGAGCGAATCCTGTCCCTGTTGGCTGCGTAATAGGCGTAGCCGAAGAAGCCCAGCGCGTTCCGCGACCCCGTGATGCCGCGCACCAGGATGTGATCATCCTCGGCCTCGGCGACATCGGCTCGCATCGGCGTCTTGTCCGGGAAGACGACCTCGAGGAAGAAGTCGAGCGTTCCTGAGGACTTGGCCGGCGTGTAGAGATCGATCTCCTCGGCTGGCCAGCCGTCGCGCACGTCGGCCCAGGTCGTGGCGGGATCCTCCGATCGGAAGATGTGGCGAATCTCCTCGACCGTCAGGCTGTCGGCCCAGGTGTTGTCCTTGTGCACCGCGAACGTCAGGCCATCGAACGCGATCGGCAGCTCGATGAAGTCGATCCCATTCTCCGCGGCCCGAGCGAGCTCGGACTGCTTGATGGGACGCGATGCATTGGAGATCTCAGTTTCACCGACGCAGAAGCGCTCGAACCCCCCGCCTGTCCCGCTGACACCGACCTTGAGGTCTACGTCGGGGCGGCTCTGTCGGTACTCCAGCACGACAGCTTCGCTGATCAGCACCACGGTGGACGACCCATCGATGTCGATGGTCGATCCGACGGTGTTGGACGACATCTTGGAACACGAAGCCGCGGCGATGAGTGCGAGAGCACCGCCCAGCAGATGGAGGCGTCTGTGCATGAGGGAGATCCCGAAAAGTGCGTCGAGGCCGGACCCCGTCCGGACCTTCGGGAACGTTACCCGCCTTGCGCTAAGGGACTGTGAAGATGCTTCGAGGTGATCTCGCTCTGGCCCCCCGCCGGGAATGTCAGCCGGAAGAGACTTCCCTGCCCCAACTCCGATGAGACATTGACCTGTCCGCCGTGCACCAGCGCGATG
>JBCBTA010000426.1:0-2627 GCA_039818905.1 Planctomycetota bacterium | reverse complement strand
TGCATATAGGTGCGTCACCCCCGATGCGGGGAAGGTTGCGCACGCAGTCTTCGATGCTGAGGCGATCGGCGTCGAGGTACGTGTTGGCCGTCAGCCTCGGATCCGAATGACGCATGAGCTGTTGCGCATGACGCAGCGGCGTGCCCGACTCCTGCAGGAGTTGGTTGTACGTGCTGCGGAATGAGTGGAAGCTCACCGCACGGCCAAGCGCATCCTGCTTGGCGATACCCGCCCGCTTGAGATCAGCATCGAACGTGTGACCGCTCACGCGAGTCGGGAACACACGGTCCCCATCGCCGACTTCAGGTCGGCGGAACCGCCGCAGCTCGGCGATGAGCTCGCCCGGAATCGGCAGGCGACTCGTCTTGCTGTTCTTCGTCGTGCTTGCTCGCAGCGTGACCCACCCACCATCGAGATCGAAGTCTGCCCACACCAACTGGTGGAGCTCGTTCGCACGGGCACCGGTCAGCATCGCCGTGAGGTACAGGGCACGCCGCTGGTCATTGGTCACCGCCCCGATGAGCTGATGGGCCTCGACGCGCGTCAGCGGCCGCCTGGGTCGCTTCTGGACACCTGCGACCTTGGCCTTGCGGACGTTCCGCAATGGGTTCTGCTCAAGCACGTCGAGCTCGACGAGCCATCCACCGAAGGTGAACGCCGCGTCGAGATAGTGATTCTTCGTCTTGGGCGCCATGTCCGGCTGGTCGGCTCGCCACTGCTCGAACGACCTCTTGTCGATGTCGCCGACGCGTTGCCAACGACACGCCTCGGCGAGCGACGTGATGCGTTGGCGGATCTTCCGTGTGTACTCACGTGAAGCCTCGCGGCTTTCGAGATCCGTGATGAATTGCTCGACGTACTCGCGGAGGGACTTTCGGACGGCGGCAAGCACTTCAGGCGCAGGGGCGAGACCTTCGCGGATCGCATGCTCCTGCTGAATGATCTCACGAAGACGCTGCTCAGCCACACGCTTGTCCCGCACGTGCAGGTCGACTCTGCGCCTCGCATCCTTCGGCTCACCGGGGAAGCGGTAGAACCCGAAGTAGTTGCCGTAGGCCTTCCCGAGGCGCTTGTAGCGGCGGACCCACGACTCGGTCGCAAGTGGACTCACCGCCATGACTGCCCTCGCTTGATCTTCTCGATTACCTCTTCGAGTTGCGACCGCGAGTACATGCGCTTACCACCGAAGCGCATCGGCACCGGCATGCGACCCGCCTGGATGTGCCGCTCGAGTGTGCGCGTTGACACGCCCATGAAGCGTGCGGATTCGCGGAACGGGATCAGGCGATCGACGTCGGCTTCATGTGCAACAGCAGTCTTCACTCTGTTTCCTTCCTGGGACGTCCTGCTCGCTTACGCCTCTGCTTCGGGGGCTCTGCCTTCAGGCGGGCACGCATAGCAGCCAAGGCCTTGATGAACTGCTCGTCTGTCTCGTCACCGGTCCGCTTCACAGGTGGACCCGCGAGGAGATAGAACAGCTCCTCCGCTCGGTTTCCCGGCTTGGACTCCTCGACCATCTTGTTCACGGTGGGCAGGTAGCGAACCACCGCCCGGCGGATGATCGCGGACCGACTTACGCCGATCTCACCCGCTATCAGGTCGAGGGCCTCGATCTGCTCTTCGGCGAGCACAATGGTGACGTTCCGGTCGGGCATGTCGTTGATTCTCGTACCTTGGCAGCAGGCATGCAAGATCAATTACGGAATTAACATGACACATTGTGGGCGGGTCCGAGAAAAATCTGCACCACGTCTTTTTTCATGTTGTGTGCACTGTGACATGTGTGTACCATGACGTCCATGTAACACCGCGAAGGAGCTATCACAAGACGTGCTGGTGCAGCCTCTGTGGCTGCCACGTCTCCGAAAGCCTTCCCGGTGGACAGAACGGAGTTTCTAGATGTCGAATTCACGAGTGCTCGGATGGATCGAGACCAACCGAACGTACGTGGCGGCGCTCACGCCCCCCACGGCCCGGGATCTCCTCTTCGTCTCCACGTATGACCAGGAGGACCCCGAATCGAATGCGGTGAACAAGCATGGGTACCAGCGGCCGCCGACTCAGAAGCGATTCAAGGAGATCGGCGACTATTTCGCGCGCGACAACAACCGCTTCAAGATCACCCCGCTTGTGGTCTCCGTCCGCCTCCATGACGACAGCGAAATCGAGTTGTTCATTCAGATGCTTGATGCTGGTGACATCGGAGGGCTGCGCAAGCGCTTCGGTGACAAGGTTGCGTCAACGGTCGATGGTCAGCACCGGATGAACGGACTGATCACTGCCTGGGAGAGTGATCACGACTTTCTGCCGCAGATTCCCGTGATGCTCTTCTTCAAGCTCTCGTTCGCCGAAGAAGCCGACCTCTTCAATGTCATCAACGTGACGCAGCGGAAGCTTCCGAAGGCGCTCATCGAGACTACGCGCGGCGACATCGTGGATCGCGATTCCACGTCTTACGCACAGCAGGTTCGTCGCATCGCGTTCAGTCTGTGCCGCGATGACGATTCTGTTTGGGGCCCCATCGACGGAATCGAGCAGATCAACATGACGGGTGTGCGCGATCCGAACCGTCCCGTTACCTACGAGGGACTCCGCCGGTCGACGTCGAATATGTTTCCCAAGCCGCT
>JBCBTA010000425.1:0-2637 GCA_039818905.1 Planctomycetota bacterium | reverse complement strand
CCTGAGCCGACCCCAGATTCTCGTCAACGACAATGAAGATGCGCGGATTCAGGTGGGCGAGGAGGTTCGTCTTGTCACCAACGTGGAGCGTCTGGAGAATGGCAATACGCGAAGTGACGTGACGCCGCGTGAAGTGGGTGTGATCCTCGACGTGACGCCTTCGGTGAGCCCCGACGGCTTCGTGCGACTGGATATCACGCCGGAGATTTCCGCGGTGTCCGAGCGGACGACGCAGGTCAGCGAGGACTTCGAGGCGCCGATCGTGACGCAGCGCCGTGCCCAGACGACGGTGACAGTGAAGGACGGACAGACGATCGTCATCGGCGGGCTCATCCAGAATCGCAGCGACACGCGCGAGACGAAGGTGCCGATCATCGGCGATATTCCGATCATCGGCATCCCGTTCCGCAGTGAGAAGCGCACGGTGCAGAAGACCGAGCTGCTGATCATCCTGACGCCGCGGGTGATCCTGACCGAGCGTGAGCTCTACGAGCGGACGATGCAGGAGCTGACCGATCGCGAGATCGACCGCCTGTCGCTGCCGGACGACGTCAAGGATGCACTGCGACGGAACGAGATCGAAGGCGACACCACCCTCGGCAGCGACCGGATGGGAGAGGACGAGGAGTGAGACTCGCCGGTGTCATCGTGCTGAGTGTGCTGCTGCTGTGCGGCGGATGCGTTACGGACGGTCCGGCACCGGAGCCGCGGCCGCAGCCTCGGGTCGTGCGCGAGCCTCCCGGCCTGACGCCGGAGTCGATCGTTCTCAGTGCTGAGCCGTTCCCGATCGACACGGACGACAACGGCTTCGCGGATACGTTTCGGGTGTCAGCCTTCCTGTTTCCCGATCCGCGTAAGCATCCGCTTCCGATCCACGCCGATGGCACGTTCATCTTCACGCTGACCGACGAGAACGAGCAGCGCGTCGCGCGGTGGGAGCTCGGACAGACGGACGTCGATCGTGCCCGGGTTCGTCCGCTCGTTGGTCCGGGGCATCTGTTCGTGCTGAGCCTGCTGGACGTGACGACCGATCGAATTTCGGCTCTGCGCGGCAACCTGACGTGCGAGTTCATTCCCAAGGGCGGGACCGAGGAGGATGCGATTCGCGCCCGAGGCACCGCCACCCTCCGCATCGGTCCAACGGGGATGGCGGGCGTCGGGGGCTGACGGGATCAGGAACGACGTCTGCGAAGTCCGAGGCATGCGCCCAGTCCGAGGCAGACGACACTGCCGGGTGTCGGGACGTCGAAGACGGTAAAGCTCCCGAGGTTGTCGGCGAGGAAGTCGTAGCCGAAGACGCCTTCGAGTTCCGTTTCAGGACCATCGAGCTCGAACTCGATGCGTGCCGCGGCGACATCGAAGACCGTTCCGTCGTCGAACTCGAAGCCGGAGAAGTTGTGTGGCAGCAGCGACAGCGTGACGATGTCGAGATCGAAGACGTCATCGCCATCACTGTCGTCGTCCTTCCAGTCGGCATCGAATGACGGCGGGATGGGGGCTTCGCGAATGAGCGGCTCACCCGGGGGCAGCCCACGGAGTCGAATGGGACTCGCGGAGTCCAACTGCTTGACGACGACGAGATCGCCAAGAGAGTCGTACACACGCATGGTCGAGGTACTGGAGCCGAGGGCGCTGAAATCGCCACGAATCTCGTAGGACGTCAGTCCAGCAGTGTCTGCTCGTTTGAGCAGCGTCACACGTCCGACGAGGGTCGGCTCGCCGACGCCGTTCGGATTGGTGTCCGCAACGAGGGAGATGGACATCGACGCGTCAGGGGATGCGCCCAGACCGAGCGGGTCCGGCCATCCGACGCGCAGCGTGGAGACGTGCTCCTTGACGCCTGCTTCTCCGATGGCGATGCGCCGGGCTGCGACGCCGTAGCTCCCGGTGCCGGGGCTCGTGACGTGGACCTCCCCGGGAGCGGGGTGGACGCCCGCGCCGTCGAGCGAGGACCAGGTGTACAGGCTGACGCCGGCGGCATGGGCGTGTGATGTCAGGGCCAGTGCCAGGATCGATGTTGCGCATCCGGCGGACCGACGGATAACGTGCGCGTTCTGCATGGTGTTCCTCCCGTCCCACGCCGCACGCCATGCTCACCGTGAGCGAGGAATGCGGCGGTATCATGGGGAGCAGCACCATCCGGCGGGACAAGGGCGCAGATTGCCTGCATATTTTCAGCGATGGCCGAACCACAACCAGACATCACGGCACTTCTCGGACGTGCTGCCGACGGCGATGCCTCGGCGGCGGAGCAGTTGCTGCCGATGGTCTACGAGGAGCTGCGTGGTCTGGCGGGCAGCTATTTCTCGCGCGAGCGGTCTGATCACACCCTCCAGCCGACGGCCGTCGTCCATGAGGCGTATCTGCGGCTGATCGGGTCGGAGGAGACGTCGTGGAACGACCGGGCCCATTTTTTCCGAGCATCTGCGCTCGCCATGCGCAGGATCCTGGTCAATCACGCCCGGGATCGTGGTCGTCAGAAGCGCGGCGGTGGTGATCGTGGCGTTCACCTGCCGGATGAGACACCCGGGCCTGCGGAGGTGGATCTCCGGATCGACTTCCTGGCATTGGAGGAAGTGCTCACAGAACTGGGTGAGGTGGATCCACGCAAGGAACAGGTTGTGCAGCTGCGTTTCT
>JBCBTA010000424.1:0-2646 GCA_039818905.1 Planctomycetota bacterium | reverse complement strand
GCGAAATGGAACTGGTCATCGAGAATGACCAGGGCTTCGCTGGATTCATCACGGACGATGACTATCGCGTGCGCATCGCAGCGCAGCCGACGATGACCGGCGGTGTCGAGTACTTCGTGCGCGATGATGCGTCGGGGAGTTGGACGCCCTTCCAGTCGATCGGTCTCGAGGACTCGCTGACGACCAGCCCCGTCGGATTCAGCAAGACGGGGCGCGTCCTGTACATGCTCGACAGCCGCGATCGCAATACCGCTGCGCTGATGGCCCGCGACGTGCGATCGGGTGAGTCGCGCGTGCTCGCGGAAGACGACCTGACGGACATCGGGGCCGTGCTGATGCACCCGACCGAACGCACCGTGCAGGCCGTCTCGACCAACTACAAGCGTCAGAAGTGGAAGATCCTCGATGAGTCCATCGCGGAGGATTTCTCGTATCTCCGGCGCGTGGCCGATGGCGACTTCAGCATCAGCAGCCGCACGCTGGACGATCGCGAGTGGATCGTGGCATACGTCCTCGACGACGGCCCGGTTCGCTACTACCACTACGATCGCGACGCCCGCAGCGCCGACTTCCTCTTCACAAACCGGTCCGCGCTGGACGATCTGCCGCTGGCCCGCATGCACCCGGTCATCATCAAGGCGCGCGACGGGCTCGACCTCGTGTCGTACTACACGCTTCCGGTGTGGGCCGACGACGAGGGCGATGGACTGCCCGAGAAGCCGTTGGCGACGGTGCTGCTCGTGCACGGCGGGCCGTGGGGCCGCGATGCGTGGGGCTACAACCCGATTCATCAGTGGCTGGCCAACCGTGGCTACGCGGTTCTCTCGGTCAACTTCAGGGGCTCGACCGGCTTCGGCAAGGACTTCATCAATGCCGGCAACCTCGCATGGGCCACGACCATGCACGATGACCTGATCGATGCCGTCGATTGGGCCATTGCCCAGGGAATCTCCGATCCCGATCGCGTCGCGATCATGGGCGGGTCCTACGGCGGGTACGCCACGCTCGTCGGTCTGACGTTCACCCCGGAGAAGTTCGCTGCGGGTGTGGACATCGTCGGTCCCTCGAACCTGATCACGCTGCTCAACTCCATTCCCCCCTACTGGACCTCGTTCCGCGATCAGTTCCGCAAACGCGTCGGTGACATCGATTCACCTGAGGGGCGCATCATGCTTCGCTCACGTTCGCCGCTGACGCACGTCGAGGAGATCGTCAAGCCGCTGCTCATCGGACAGGGCGCCAACGACCCGCGCGTGAAGGAGGCGGAGTCGCAGCAGATTGTCGAGGCGATGCAGGAGAAGAACATCCCGGTGACCTACGTCCGCTACCCGGACGAGGGGCACGGCTTCGCCCGTCCGCAGAACCGGCTTTCGTTCTTCGCGGTGGCCGAGATCTTCCTGGCCCAGCACCTCGGCGGCGTCTACGAAGAGATCGGTGACGACTTCCGCGGCTCGTCCATCGAGATCCCGGTCGGCGCCGAAGAGGTCCCGGGGACCACCGAGGCGATTGCACGCTGACTACGGCGCGCAGCCAAAGTCCAGTGCGAGAATCGTGAAGTCGGTCAGATCGACCGAGCCATCGTCGTTGAGATCGCCGAGCGATCGGCTTTCCCCATTGCCATGCGGGAGCCCGCTGGCACCGAAGGACATCGCCAGCACGGTGAAGTCCACGAGGTTGGTCGCGTCGTCGCCATCGACGTCGCCCGGACATGTTGGCGCCGGCGGGGCCTGGACGCCCAGGAAGAAGAGGCCGGTGCTGGTGCCCGCGTCATTGGTGGCGCGCACCGTGATGGCGTAAAGAAACTCCGACGTCACCGGATCATCCCAGGCGAGCACGCCGGTGCTGGCGTCGATCGTCATGCCGGGGGGACCGGCGTCCAGCGTCCACGTGATGGGCGCCATGTTCAGCGGCTTGGCGAGAACTGGCGTTGGGCCGGCGTACGGCACGCCCTCGTCAGTGGTCTCCTGCCCGAGTGACTGGAATGCGGGTGGCAGCTGCTCGATGATCAGCTGCTCGCAGTAGACGACCTCGTTGTTGTCCTCGAACTCCTCGGTGATCTCGTCGAGATCATCGATGCGCGAGATGAGGTAATACGGCCCAGCCGCCAGATCCTCCGGAATGTCGATGTCCACGTCGAAGTCCAGTGCATCCTGGAAGGCAAGGTCGAACTCGAGCGACCCGAGGAAGAAGTCCGAGCCGTCGATGATGTCGTCGGTCGAGAGGTAGAACCCGAAGTCCACGAAAAGCTCCGACGTGTTGCCGAAGTTCTGGATGCCGGCGCGTGCGGTGATCGTGGAGTCCGGCGGCGCGGTCGAAGGCCAGAAGATCGATGGGATGGCCATGCCAATCAGCGTGCTCGCCGTGTAGCCCGCGTTGGCGATGTCGCGGTACGGCGGCTGCGATGGGCCGGACGGCGGGTACAGATAGCGCAGGCCGTTTCGGTCATCGGTCCACAACTCGATGATGTTCTCCCGGCCAACCGGGCCACCGCTGGGATAGCGCGGGTTCATTGTTCCGATGAACCAGAACGTGCCGGGCGCCTCGTTGCCGATGGGCTCGTGCCCAAGCCCGAGCGCATGCCCGAGCTCATGCACGGCGACGATCAGGAAGTTGAAACCGAAGGTCTCCTTCCCGGAGACCTTCGGT
>JBCBTA010000423.1:0-2653 GCA_039818905.1 Planctomycetota bacterium | reverse complement strand
GGGTGTGCGCTCGTTCACGGTGACGCCGCCGACGTCGATGAGACGCTGCAGCTGCGTCCGACTCATGAACGGGATGCGATCGGTGAGATAGCGGTCGAGTCGCTTGTTCAGGTCGCGGCTGAGCTTGAACGACACGCGTACGAGGCCGTCGTCGTCGTTGGCGGCACCGGTCGCAGCACGAATCGCATCAGGATCGACCTTGCCCCCCGGGAGAACGAACTGCCGATCGTCGTTCTCCGCGTCGGGCGTCGATGGATCATCAGCCATCGTCGGCGGGAGCATTGGCCGGGGCATCCCCGCCGTCAGCCTCGCCCTCCACGTCCGACGCAGCATCATCCCCCGCCGGAGCGTCCTCGCCTTCGTCACCCGTCGAGGGCGGCTCCTGGAGACGGAGCATCTGGCCCGGGTCAACGCGTCGAATGCCCGGCGGCAGGGTGTTCACCGGTGGCCCGGGGGTCACGCCCTCCGGCGGCACAGCAGACTCGGGCAGGTCCGCTCTTGCGAGCACGACGACAGGACCCGTGATCAGATCGAGCGAGTCGAGACGACGCTGGGCGAGTTCTTCATCGACTGTGAAGCCACGCGTGCCCGCCTCCTCCTTGAGGGCCGTCAGCCGCGTTCGTGCGCCATCGACATCTCCCTTGTCCATCGCACTGGAGACAAGCCCCCATCGTGCCCGCATGGCAAACCGTGCACGGTTGGGATCCGATCCGATGCGATCGATGACGCTCTGGAGGAGTTCCTCAGCCCGCTGGGCCATCGCCTCGCGCTGTTCCATCGACAGGATCTGGTCATCGGTGGGCGGTGCAGCGGCGTCGGGCGTCATGCCGCGACGAGCCGCGCGGAGATACACGTTGGCGGCGTCGAGCGTCGCAAGCGTCCAGACCTCGCGCCGACCGTCATGCTGCGCGGCGACCTCGAGCAGGCCGTCGGGATCACCGACGTTGCGGGCCGCATCGAGATCGGCAAACGCGCCGTCGATCTTCGACATCTGCCACTGGCCGTAACGCTGCACACCGATATAGCCCAACACGATCGCGAGGAGCACGTACAGCGCACGTGGTCCCCACTTCTGCAGCCATGCAATGAAGTCCGTGTTGAGGCGGGACTCCTGAAGCCCCGCACCGATCTGCACTTCGCGATTGCGATCTTCCATACGACCTTCGCTCCATCGTGACGGCCGATTGCCCAGACGCCGAATCGCCCACCATAGTCGGCTCCTGGTCGGGAGGCAATTGTCCCGTCACCTGTCGGCCAGAAGCCCCGGGTGAAACCGCCAGAGACGATCCTCGGCCCCACGCGGCAGGACGGCCCTGCGAACCGCCTGGGCCAACATGTCCAGGCCCCGATGCTCGACGGCGCTGGTCTGCAGGTCTGCGCCTGACGTCTCGCCGAGATCGGCCCGAAGGCCGCATCGGATGATCGTGGCCTTCTTGGAGCATCCGGCATCCTCGGGCTCGATCCAGCCCTGCTGCCCGTCGGCGCACAGCACCACGACATCTGCCGCGGCTGCGATGGTCGCTGCGGCCCTCTGTGAGGCGGCAACGATGGCGTCGGGCTCCGCTCTGGTCCACCCGGGGAGATCCGCCCACTGCACGACGACGCCCCCAAGGTCGAGCGTCACACCAACATGATCGCGGGTTGTTCCTGGCTCATCCGCGGTGATGCTCGCAGCCCGCCCCGCCAGTGCGTTGAGCAGTGAACTCTTTCCGATGTTGGGGGCACCGATGGCCACGACACGGGCCGGATCACGCAGGTGCCGCAGATGATCGGTGGCCTGTGCACGTTCGTCGGGCGACGCCCCGCGCCACCGCTGGGCATGCTCCAGCAGGACGTCGATCGCCGCGGGACTGGCCGCGATCGCCATGGCATCGAGCACGCACGCATCGATGCGATCATGTGCTTCGGGATATCGCGCCAGCAGATCCTCGCCGCCCACTTCGCATCCGGCCCCCTGCAACGCTTTCAGGATTGCATCAATCACCGGCCGGGAACCGTGCGGCATGAGCTGACACACCGTCTCCGACCAGCGCGCGACAAGCCCGGTGTCGATGTCTGCCATCGGCCGCAATCGCAGATGCCCAACGCCCACGTCACGAATCCCGATGGACTGCAGCAGGTGTGTCAGCCCTGGCGCGTCGGGTGCGCGGACCTCGATGATCGCAAGACCCGCAGCGCCGCCGGGTGTACTGAGCCAGCACCGAGGGCGGATCATCGTGTGTTGTAGATCGTTGCGTCGCCACCGCTCGGGCCGCGCGGCTGCGCGAGCGACGCGCGCGGGAATGTCGCGCCCATCAAGACGAGGCTGATCACCGGGAAGACAGCGCCGGGCCACAGTGTGCCCTCGATCAGACATATCACGACGCCGAAGAGCCCGAAAGACTCAAACAACGCGTGGCTGAGGAGCGTGCCGTTGAGGATCGCGGGCCCGCTGAGCACGCCCGTCTCCGGATCGCGTCCCGAGGTGAAGACGCGCGAGCGCATGACGAACGCAAGCGGAACGACCGTGATCATCTCGAAGAGGCAGATCGCCACCAACATCAAGCCTGTTTGCGTCAAGCCGAACTGCGTGCTGCCGCCACCACGCGGCGTGATCGTACCGCTCGTGATCAGGGCCGCCACCACCAGGAGGAACATCAGGATGCCGGCCATG
>JBCBTA010000422.1:0-2668 GCA_039818905.1 Planctomycetota bacterium | reverse complement strand
TGGCGGTTGGCTATGCCGCCGAGGATCTCACCGTGCTGCCCGAGAGTTCGAACATGGGGCTTTCCTGCGGGAACCCAACCGCTCTCGCGTCACTGCGTCCCGGCGAGGTCGTGCTCGATCTCGGATCCGGCGGCGGCTTCGACTGTTTCATCGCTGGGCCGAAGGTCGGCCCGCAGGGACGTGTCATCGGCGTGGACATGACACCTGAGATGCTCTCGAAGGCGCGTGGCAATATCGCCAGCTATCGCGAGCAGAGCGGCCTCGACAACGTCGAGTTCCGGCTCGGTGAGATCGAGAACCTGCCGGCCCACGATGCGTCTGTCGATGTGGTCATCTCCAACTGCGTCATCAACCTCTCGCCGGACAAGCCGCGGGTGTGGCGCGAGATCCACCGCGTGCTGAGACCGGGCGGGCGGGTCGCCGTCTCCGACCTTGCCTTGCTGAAGCCGCTGCCGCAGGACGTGCGCGATGACCTCGAAGCGCTGGTCGGCTGCGTCGCGGGAGCGGAACTGGTGGACGAAGTCCGCGCAGCCGTGCTCGATGCCGGTCTGACGGACCTGGAGATGGTCGCCAAGCCGCAGTACATCGATGCGATGACCAACTGGGAGGACCCGCTCTACAAGAAGATCGCCGCGGCCTTGCCCGAGGGCGCATCGATGAGCGAGTTCGTCGTGAGTCTCGACATCTCCGCGCGACGGAGGTAACACTGCTGCGATATGGCCCGAAAGATCGACCAGATGGACGCCATGATGACCGCGGCCCGCGCGCTGGGCGACGTCGATGAGGGCACGTCCTGCTCGCAGACGTCGTTCAAGATCGGCGGCAAGCCGTTCCTTTACATCGGCGAGCAGGGCGGACGCTACAAGGCGATGTTCCGCCTGAAGACGTCACTCGATGAAGCGGACGCGATGGCCGCCGATGCGCCGAAGGACGTGCAGGTCGGGAAGAACGGCTGGGTGACCGCCCGATTCTCAGCGGAGCACCCCATGGCCGCCCGGACGTGGAAGAAGTGGCTCAAGGAGAGCTTCGCGATTGCCGGCGGCTGAAGCACGATGACCGACCTCGAGCTGCTCATCGATCTGCATGTCCGAAACGACCGTCAGGGCCCCGGCGGCGATGACGAAACACAGCGCGCCATCGACATCGCTCGACTCGATCGGCAACGACCACTGCACGTCGCTGACATCGGGTGCGGCTGCGGGGCGTCGAGTCTGGTCCTGGCAACATCACTCAATGCGCACGTCACGGCGGTGGATGCCGCCCCGCCTTTCATCGAGCGCGTGGGCCGACGAGCAGCCGCCGCGGGCGTTGCCGATCGCATCGACTCCATCGTTGGCGACATGACCGTACTTCCGTTCGAGGAAGGACAACTCGACGCCATCTGGTCAGAAGGCGCCATCTACAACATGGGCTTCGAGGCAGGGCTGCGTTCGTGGCAGAAGCACCTGCGTCCGGGGGGCATCATCGCCGTCTCTGAACTGACGTGGACGACGGCACAGCGGCCGCCCGACGTCGAAGACCACTGGACACGCGAGTACCCCGCGATCACCACGGCGTCATCCAACATGCGCACGATCGAGGACCTCGGCTACGAACCGCTCGGCATGTTCTTCCTGGACCGGCACTGCTGGGAGACGAACTACTACGCGCCGCTGGCGGCGCAGTTCCCGGGTTTCATCGAGCGTCACGCCGAGTCGGACACCGCGATGCAGATCGTTGCCGAGCATGAGACGGAGATCGATCTCTACCGGCGTCACGGCGGGTGGTTCAGCTACGGCTTCTTCATCGCACGACGAACGTGATCGATCGCGCAGCGGCAGATGCCGCTCCTTCCGATGCATACCCCCCATCGGAAGCGCCGCGCTACGATGTTCCGGAGGACTCTTGGCAGCCAGGAGGACCGGGCATGGGGTTTGAGTCGATCGATGCCGGCATCAGCGCGTTTATGCGGCGCACCGGCCATGGAGCGCTTCGGTACTCACTGGCGATCATCTTTCTCTGGTTCGGCATCCTCAAGCCGATCGGCATTTCCCCCGCGGAGCCGCTGGTCCTGCTGACGGTGGACTGGATGCCGATCTTCGGCGCACGCACCTGGCTCGCGATCATCGGCTGGTGGGAAGTCGCGATCGGTGTGCTCTTCCTGTTCCGTCCCACGCTGCGATTCGCAATCGGCCTGTTGGCCCTGCAGATGGCGGGGACATTCATGCCCCTGGTCATCCTGCCATCGGTGACATTTCAGGAGGGACGCATTCCGTACGGCCTGACGATGGAGGGGCAGTACATCGTCAAGAACCTCCTGATCATCTCCGCGGCAATGGTCATCGGCGGAACCGTGCGCACGGAGGCCCGTTCGTCAGGGAGAGCCGAGGCCCCCGAAAGCACGAACGCCGATGGATGATCGTGCCGGACTGACGTCACGGAGCGTGTGACGGCGAAGCGAACATCGCATCGAGATTCGTGAACGGTTCAGCCTGGGCGAGGCTCTGGAAGGACCCGCCGGATGCGATGTCCCTTGCAGATGCAAGAAAGGCACCCCATGCCGTGCGTGCGAGCGCCGAGCCAACGGAGATTCTCCGGACACCCAGATCGGCAAGCGCCTGGACAGTCATCCATGTGGGGTCAACTGCAAGGACATTCACCGGCTTGGGCGCGGACTGCCTCTTTGCAC
>JBCBTA010000421.1:0-2674 GCA_039818905.1 Planctomycetota bacterium | reverse complement strand
GGTGAGAACGGTGCGGCGCTACGGGTCGATGCCATGGCGCCCGGTGAAAAAGCCGCTCCCGTCCGACCGATGGCGCTCGACGCGTTCAAGACGCACCGTTCTCACCAACGAGACGTGTCCGCGCAAGTTCGCTGCCGCGCTGCACGATTGTGAAGGGCATGCCCTGCTGATCAAGCCCGGCGATGGCGAGCCCATTGGCAGAGAGGACCCGGTCGCGTCCATCCTCGTCACGCTCGATCTTGAACAGGCCCTGCGCCATGCCGACGGTGGGATAGGTGCGGTACTCGGGGAGCAGGAACATCGCATAGCGCTCACCCGCCTGGATCTCCGGGACGCAGCAGAGGCGCATCGTGATGCTGCCGACGGTGCCACCGGGGACCTTCAGCGTCATGACCGAGCGGCTGTCGGCTCGTCTTCCCTTGAGGTACTCAACGCCCGTGAGCGTGATCTCGCTTTCGATGGCGCGGCCGTCCTCCGTCCAGTACGAGCGGATCATGGTCACTTCGCCAATGACGACCTGGGCCGCGTGATCGGCCATCACGTCCATACTCATTGGACTGGCGGTGCACGCATGGGCCGGCGCGGCAAGAAACGACGCGGCAGCCGCGGCAAGTGCGAGACAGGACGACACGAGCGTTCGTCGCATTATCAGACTCCTCTCTGCGCGCGCAAACTGATCGCGACTTGCAAACTATGTCTGCTGCACCGCGATCACACAAGCATGTTCCGGCGGGCGAGGCCCAGATCCATGGTTACGGGGCACAACCAAAGTTCGCCGCGAGCAGCGTGAAGTCCCCCAGATCCACATCGCCGTCGTCGTCGATGTCGCCCAACGACAGACTTTCCCCGGCCCCACTGGGCAATCCCGTGGCGCCGAAGTTGGCGGCGAGAATGGTGAAGTCGGCGAGGTTCGTCGATCCGTCGCCATCAATGTCGCCTGTGCAGACGGCCGGGGGAGCGAGCACATCGAGGGTGAGTTGTCCGGTTGCGAGCGGATCGAGGGCGGCCGCAAAGGCGGGATCGTCGGCCCAGGCGCGATCGAGCCTGCCGTAGACCGTGACCTGCTGGGGGCAGTAGTTCTCGATGTCGAGCGGTCCCGCGGCGGTGGCGGTCCCCACGACGCGCCCGTTCTGATCGAACATCGGTGAACCCGACGAACCGCGGTTGACGCCGCCATTCTCCCAGATGGCCTGCCAGACGAAGATCGTGGCGCTCAGGCCGAAGGCTGATCCGTCGTAGACGCCGAATGTGGCAGGATCGTCATCAAAGGCGATGCGCTTCTCCTGGACACCAGGGTGGCTGATGCCGACGGTGGATGAGATCGGGCTGAATGACCGGTCCCACCCGAGGAACTCGATGCCGTACGCAGGCGGGACGGTACCGAGGTGGCGCACGAGTGTGGAGTCGGCGTCGGGGGCGTTGGCGACGAGGACGGTGCCGCCGACGATGGGCGAGTCGTACGCACCGTCGCCGATCTCGCCGTTCTCCGTGCTGCCGACGGGGCGGCAGACGGAACTCTGCATGTTCCAGTAGGTCACGACGCCAGCAGGGTTGTCCTGTGGTCCGCAGTGATCGGCGGAGTAGAAGTAGGGTGTGCCATCCTCGGCGGTGTTGTTGAGCATGGCGCCTGAGCAGGTCAGGAATCCGTCGATGGTGTAGAGACCAACGCCGTTGACTTGGGTGCGCCACGGGTCTGCGATGGGGCAGACAACGTCGATGAGGCAGGCATCTTGGGGGGCGATGCCGCGGTCGGTGCCCCGCTCACGGTTGGCCATTGCCTCGGCGGCAGCTTCGCGAAGACTGCGGTAACCGAGGTTGACGTCGGTGACCCACAGCCCGGCCTCGAAGGCATCCCACTCGTCGGCAGCGACCACGGCGTCGAGCTCCAGCACCGAGCCGGCGACGAGAGGCGTCCAGAACTCGCCGTGGGGCATGTTGTCCGCGGCGGTAAGTGGGCGGAAGAAGGGCTCGCCATCGGCATCGCGCAGCGTGACGACGGTGGAAGGTGGCACGTCGTAGAGCATGCCGAGGTTGACCGAGAGCGCGTTGAAGGACTCGAGCCGAAGGCGCCAACGGACCGTGCCGTCGCCGAGGTCCTCGAGGGTTCCAGCGTCGGCGGGGGTGATCATGGGCCGGTGCTTCTCGGCGAAGCGGACGGGCGACAGGCGGTCGCGCACGAGGGCGTCTTCATCGAGGAGGCGGGCAACGGGAACGTTGCCAAAGTGCCACGCGTCAATGGGGACGGGCTCGGCTTGGGCCTGTGCGGCGGTCGCAATCGTGAGGAGCGTCGTGGCGGTGGTGAGCATGTGCATCATGGTGGGCCTCCCGGTGTTTGGCCATAGTGTCGCGCCAGCGCGCGCAAGCGTGAACCGTGAACGCCCGGTTTTGCCGAATTTGGGGGGTGTTTACGAGTTTTGGGAACGCCAAGCCGCAGAAGTGGTTTCAGCTGCTCTCGCAGCCGAAGTTCGCGGCGAGCAGGGTGAAGTCGCCGAGGTCCACATCGCCATCGTCGTCGAGGTCACCAACGGATCGGCTCTCCCCTGCTCCACTGGGGAGTCCAGATGCGCCGAAGTACATCGCGAGGATGGTGAAGTCGGCGAGGTTGGACGAGCCATCAAAATTGATGTCGCCACTGCACCCGGGGAGGGGAACTGCGACGAAGCTGACGCAGACG
>JBCBTA010000420.1:0-2676 GCA_039818905.1 Planctomycetota bacterium | reverse complement strand
GTGATCGAGCGCGACGACGCGCGCCTCGCCTTCGCCGTAGTGGCGGACGACCTGCTCGCAGCGCACGACGGCGTCGGCCTGCCCGATCCTGCTCTGCGCACTCATTGCCTCACGCTCCCTGCCGGTTGAGCGCCGCGAGCGGATCGATCGCGAGCGCCTTCATCGCCGGATGTTCGATGGTGTTCAGAATGCCGACGAGCTCATCGAACATTTCCGGGATCGGGCGCACGGCCGACGGCAGCAATTCCGTCAGCTGCTCGTCCGCCGGCTCGATCGCCTCGATGTGATCGATGATGAGCTGCAGCTCGCCCTGGAAGGGCTGCGTGCGCCCTTCCGCGTAGACGAAGCCGTCGGTCGGCAGCCGGCGAAACAACTCCACCGGCATCTTCCAGCGCCGTGCGGGAACGTTGCCGGTCTTATCGCCGAGCAGACACGCGAGGTAGGGATCGCCGTTGCGCGTCATCGCGAGCTGTGCGTTGGCGATGCTGAAGGCACCCTCAAAGCGCTCGTTCGGGTGCATATCAGCGATGAAGATGCGCGTGGGCTTGGCTTCGACGGCTTCGGACATTCGGGGATCCCTCTCGACTGACCGTCGCCGGGGCGGCGCACGGGGAGAGGCATCCTAGCCGAACAAGCCTTCGGAACGGGAACCGGCGCGAAAGTGGTCATCCCCCACGAGCGTGGTACTCATGCAACGTCACCAGCGGGAGCAGCACGACCGAGCCCAGCGCAACGCAGATCGAGGCCCACCACATGCCGGCGCCCAGCGACGTCATGACGCGCTCGATCGCCGATTCCGCATCGATCGTGGTCATGTGCCAGAGCGCGACGCAGCAGGCGATCACACTCCAGAGCATCACCAACGCTCGCGCCCAGAGGCTGAGGACGGCGAAGAGGAACTCCCGCGTGAATGTCTGCACATGCTCGGACATCGCACCCTCTCAATGGGAATCCGATGCGCCATCTTTCGAACCGTTGGCCCCAGTCTCCTCAGACAGCCCCCGAACCCGCCTGACCTCCTCGAGCCGTTCGGCCAGCAGCCGCTCCTCCCCCATCGATCCGGGCCGGTAATAGCGTGCGTCCACCCCCAGATACGTCTGCTCCGAGACGCCTCCGATGGCGGTCCGGCGCTCGGCATCGTGGGTGTACTCATACCCACCATCGCGCAGGTACCGAGGGACCGGCTGCGTGCGCCCCTCGCGCACATCCCGGGCAGCCTCGTCGATCGCGACGTAGGACGCGTTGCTCTTGGGCGCCAGCGCCAGGTACGTCACGCACTGGCTCAGCGTGATACGGGCCTCGGGCATACCGATGCGCTCCAGGAGGCTCCACGCTGCATCGGCCACGCCGATGGCCCGTGGATCGGCGTTGCCGATGTCCTCGCTGGCGAGGATGGCCAGCCGGCGCGCGATGAACCGTGGATCCTCACCGGCGTCGAGCATCAGCGCCAGCCAGTACACCGCGGCGTCGGGATCGCACCCACGGATACTCTTGATCAGCGCACTGGCATGGTCGTAGTGACCGTCGCCGGCACGGTCGTACACCACCGCCTTGTGTTGGATGGAGTCCTGAGCCGCGGCGAGATCGATGTGCAGCGGCGCACGCTGCTCGATCGCGCCGGACTGGGCGACCTCGATTGACGGGCTCGAAAGGACGGCGACCTCCAGTGCGTTGAGTGCGCGCCGGGCATCGCCGTCGGACATGGTCGCCCAGTGCTGCAGCGCATCGTCATCGATGGTGAGATCGAGCACACCCCAGCCGCGCTCGGCGTCCGTCGCCGCGGCCTGGACGATCCGGATGATGTGTCGCTCCTCGAGCGATTGCAGCCGGAAGAGCGTGCTGCGGCTGACGAGGGCCGCGTTGACCGTGAAGGACGGATTCTCCGTCGTCGCGCCGACCAGCGTGAGCCTGCCACGCTCGACGTCCTCGAGCAGGACATCCTGCTGCGCCTTGTTGAAGCGATGGATCTCGTCGAGGAAGAGGATGGTGCGGCGCTGGCTGGATTCGAGGCGGTGCTGCGCCTCGGTGACGATCTCACGGATGCGCGCGACGCCGATCCGCGCGGCGTTCTCCGCGATGAAGTGACGCTTCGTCTGGTTCGCGATGACGCGGGCGAGCGTGGTCTTTCCCGTGCCGGGCGGGCCGTGCAGCAGAATGCTCGTCATCGTGCCTGCATCGATCATCCGGCGCAGGAGGGGACGCTCGGCGTCGCCCTGACCGCCAAGAATGTGCTCCTGGCCGACGAACTCCGCGAGCGACCTCGGGCGCATGCGGGCCGCGAGCGGCTCCACCGCGCGGAGCATCTTCTCCCGCCGCTCTGTCCAGAGGTCGGTCACGAAGAAAGGCTAGGACGACACGCCGTCCCGCGCAGAAAACAGGACCGCCCGGCGATGTGCCGCGCGGCCCCTTGTGCATGAGGATCGATCGTGCCTCAACGCTCAGCGGCGGCGACGGAGCCCGACGAGCCCGCCGAGCAGCAGCGTGGTGGCAGCCGCGGGACCGGGTACCAGACGCACGTTGTCGATGTCGAACGTGACGGTGACATCCTGGCCAAGCAGCGCGCCCGGCGTGTCCACACCGAACTGCATGTGACCGACGTTGCTGAACGTGCTGTTGAAGTCGGTCCCCTCGAAGGAGACGAACTGCGGGTTCGCCGGATCGATGAAGTAGGTGATC
>JBCBTA010000419.1:0-2704 GCA_039818905.1 Planctomycetota bacterium | reverse complement strand
TGATCGAGCATGGGCGCGTCAGGTCGTCGAGCAGGCGACCTCCGGCGGCATGACGCCTGAGCAGGTCACCACGGACGTGCTCTGGCCGACCTATGAGCTGGTGACGCGTCTGTTCAGGAATGACCAGCTCGGCACGCTTGGCCACCACATGGCCACCCGCCTGCTGCGCACCGTCGTCGATCAGACGGCCATGCAGTACGACCGCCAGAACTCCCTCGGCCGCACCGTCTTCGCGGTCTGCGGCCCGACGGACGCCGACGAACTCGGTGCCCAGATGGCGACCGACCTGCTGGAGCGCGAGGGCTACACCATCTCGTTCGCCGGCGGCGGGATCGCCAACGACGAGATCCTCGGCGAGGTGCAGGAGAAGCAGCCCGACGTGCTGCTGCTGTTCGCCTCCGCCCCGTGCGACCTTCCGAACATCCGCGAGCTCATCGACACGCTCGGTGAGATCGGCGCCTGCCGCGACACGCAGATCGTGGTGGGCGGCGGCGTCTTCAACCGGGCCGAGGGCCTGGCCGAGGAGATCGGCGCCGACCTCTGGGCGACCGATCCGGCGGACCTCGTCGAGGTCATGATGCTCGAGCCCGAGCGTCGCGCCACCCCCGATCAGCGCACTGTCGGCCGCAAGCGAAACGCTGCCTGACCCAGACTCCTCTTCGTTTCTTCTTCCGGCCACGCGATCGGCCCCCGGCGCTCTTCGCACGAGCGTCGGGGGTCTTTTCTTGTCCCGATGCGCCCGGCTGCTACGCTGCCCGCCATGATCGCCCACCAACGCGAACGGACTCGCGGCAGTGCATTTCCCGCACACCTCTGGGATCAGCCGGTCCAGGACGACCAGCCGCCGAGCCGCCCCGGTGTCACCACGGAACTGAGCGTGCTGGCGAGCAGCTCCAGCGGCAACTGCTCCATCCTGATGCGGGGTGAGGGCCGTCGCCGTCGCCTCACCCTGATCGATGCCGGCATCTCGCCGTTGCGGACGCGCAAGATGCTGGCGTCTTGGGGGCTTGAGCTCGAGCAGATCGACGATGTTCTGTTCACCCACCTCGATACCGATCACTGTCACGCCGGATGGGTCAAGGGACTGCCGCGCCACGCTCGTTTTCGCGTGTATGCCGGCCACCGCGGGCGGGCACGTCGGGCCCGCCTCACCAAGCGCCGGACGTACGTCTTCGGCGATGCTCCCTTCGACATGGCCGACGGCGTGCGAGTGCATCCCGTCCGACTCGACCATGACGACCTCGGTGTCGTTGCGTTTCGATTTGAGTTCGACGAGCAGGCGACGCTCGGGTACGCGACGGACCTCGGACGCGCGACGGACGATCTGCTCCGGAAGCTGGCCGGTGTGGACGTGCTGGCCATCGAGTCCAACTACTGCCCGCGGATGCAGATGGAGAGCGACCGGCCGGAGTTCCTCAAGCGCCGCATCATGAATGGCGCGGGGCATCTCTCCAACGAGGAGTGTCGGGTCGCCGTGCGTGCCATCGAGCCGCGCAACGACGTCGTGCTGCTGCATCTGTCAAAGCAGTGCAACACGCCCGAACTCGCGGCGCGTCTGCATCTCGATGAGCCGTACCGATTGACCATCGCCTCACCATCGATGCCGACCCCGCTGCTACGCATCCTCGATGGTCAGCCGGATGTCTCACCCGACGCGAAGACGACGGGCAATCCGCCGGTCGTGTCCTGCGAAGCTGTGTCGGTGTCCGCGGGGACCACAACCGCGCCGCGCTCCATCACCTGACGCAGCAGCGGCCGTCCGGGGTAGATCGCTCCGGCGATCGGCGCCACGTAGTCGCGCATCGCCTTTCCCAGTGCGTCGTCGAACTGTCGGTACACCTGCCGCGGCGGGACAAGCCCGGGTGTGCGTGCGACGCGGGGGAGAGCAGGGATGTCGGCTTCCGGCCGAAGGAACAGCACCGGGCAGCCGCTTCCCAACGACACACCCGCGCGGGCGGCCAGCATCTCACCTCCGAATCCCGATGCGAGCAGTGCTTCGACGAGGTCGTGTAGCGGCGGCACAGTCAGAGACTCTGCCGCGACGACGTACTCGACCCCCAGCGACGCGGCATGCTCATGGGCCAGCCGCGCGTCGGCGAGCAGCTGGAGCAGCTTCTCGGGCATGGGCTGGCCACGCCATGCCTCGTTGACCTCCCCCGCATGCCGACGCAGCAGCACGCCGGCGAGGTCCAGGGCGTGGGACTGCTCGTGTGAGGCCAGCAGGTCGAACTCGCCGAGGGCGCAGGTGACCGCCTGGAGGGCGATGACGCCGGAGATCGAGTCCCGCCAGGCCTGCCCCGTCTCATCCTGGGGCAGGGCCACGCCAGCTTTCGCAAAATCAGTCCAGCGGGCCAGCAGAGCGGCCCAGGTGAGGCCACGGGTCGAGTTTTCGCCAGATGTTTGGTTCATGATCGGTGCCAAAGGCGTCGGATTGATCGATACAGGCCGCAACCTCCGACCTGATCGAGGAGTAGGCTATAGCGGTATGGAACGGGCTGAGGAAGTACGCACGATCGAACTGGCCACCGCGGGCGACCGCGCCGCCGCTGAGAAGCTCATTCGAGCCCATCAGGCGTCACTGTATGCGTACATCCTGCGCCTCTCGGGTCGTCCCGACGTCGCAGAGGACGTGGTGCAGGACGCCTTCGTCCGTGTGCTGACCAATCTGCACCGGTTCGACCCCCGATACCGCTTCTCGACGTGG
>JBCBTA010000418.1:0-2724 GCA_039818905.1 Planctomycetota bacterium | reverse complement strand
CCGAGTGAGTCGCCCTCGATGTCCGCACCCGGATTGACGATCTGCGCGATGCCGAGGCCCATCTGCTGCCCCATAATGAGGCCGCCGAGCTGCACGCCGACGAAGGGGATGGAGGCGAAGATGCCGAGGGCCGCGCCGATGATCATCTCGGTCATCATGATCGGCGCGAGTTCGAAGAGGTCGAGGTTGACGTGGGCATGTGCCTCGAAGTCGATTGTGGGGTAGACGACGACCGTCAGCGACAACAGCAGGAAGATCTTGACCTGCCGCGGCAGCGTCGGGCTGGAGAGCAGCGGCGCGAACAGCATCAGCCCTCCCAGCCGGGAGAGCACGATGATGAATGGCGCAATGTGCGGGAGCAGCTGCTCGTAGGCCACGCTCACCGTCGTCACTCCCTCAGAAGAGCTGGAACATCTCGATCGAGAACTCTGCGATGCGCAGCACGATCCATGGCAGCAGCAGAATCGCGACCGCGGTCATGGCGAAGATCTTGGGTACAAGCGTGAGCGTCTGCTCCTGCACTTGCGTCACGCTCTGCAGGATGCTGATGGCAAGGCCGATGATGATGCCGGCGATGAGCACTGGCGCTGCGATCTTGAGGCCGATCAGCAGGGCGTTGCGGACGAGGTCCACCATGGCATCGTTGATCTGCATCCCGCGCCCCCTAGATCCGTACCGGCAAGACCTGCGGCAGAACACCGACCGCCGATGACACCGTGGCCCCGACCTCCGCGCTCGTACCAGGCACGACGCTCTCCATCAGGCTGCCGACCACCAGGGCCCAGCCATCCACCAGCACGAACAGCAGCAGCTTGAATGGCAAGCTGATCAGGACCGGCGGCAGCATCATCATGCTCATCGAGATCAGCACGCTGGCGATGATCATGTCGATGACCAGAAACGGCAGGTAGACACGGAATCCCATGAGGAAACCGACCTTCAGCTCACTCAGCATGTATGCGGGGATGAGCGTGACCATGTCCACATCGGCCCGGGTCATCAGCTCAGGCTGGGATGTGTCGATGCCGCGGTAGTTCATCACGGTGTAGAGCGATGACCAATTGTCGGTGGCCTCAATCTGCGCAAACATGAAGTCGCGGATGGGCTGCTTGGCCCGGTTCCACATGTCGAGCTGATTGGTGATCTCCCCCTGCTGATACGGCACGATCGCTTCGGTATGGATGCGATCGATGGTGGGCGCCATGACGAGGAAGGTCATGAAGAGCGCGAGTGCGGTGATCACCTGTGCCGGAGGGAGGCTTTGCGTGCCCATTGCCTGCTTGAGCAGCCCGAGCACGATGATGAAGCGCACGAAGCAGGTGCACATCACCATGATGGCCGGCACGAGGGAGAGGATGGTGAGCAGTACGATGACGTTGAGGGCGCCGGAGAGACCGCCTTCGAATCCGGGGAGCGCATCGGCCCCCTGCTCGAGGATCGAGATCGGATTGGCCACCGGTGTGGCGGCGGATGCGTCACCCGCAGCCATCATCAGTGCGACACACCCAACCAGCATCCACCTCATCGCCCCAGCCCCCGGAGACTCTCGATGCGCCGACGAAGCTCCGTCTCGCCATCGACCGCCTCACTCCAGCGTGGTTCCACCGGCATCGGTTTCGGCTCGACGACCTCCGGTGGCGACGGCTCAACCATCAGGTCTTCTGTCGATGCGCTTGCGGGGTCGCGCTCGACCGACTTCAGCAGCGCGTTGAAGCGATTGGACAGGCTCTCGCCTTCGTCATCGCGGGCCTGCGTCAGAATCGACGCGACGTCCTCCGGATCCGTGACCTCGGCAAGCGGCGAGAAGCCCGACGAATTCTGGCACAGCAGCAGCACGCGCCGGTCGAGCTTGAGCAGGACGAGCGTCTGCCCCCGCGCGACGGGGTAGCGGCCGAGCACGACGAGCAGTCCGGAGGGCGAGCGGCCACCTGCGCCAAGTTGACCCCGCAGGCCGCCCATGCCGCGAGCCGCACGAACACTGAGCCAGCGGATGCCAAGGATCAGCGCGATGATGCCCCCGAGCGCCACGACGGTGCGGACGATGCCGCCGTCGAAGGTCGATGCCGTCTCCGGATCCGCAGACAGGGCGCCATCACCACCGACGCCGAGCTGCAGTTGTTCGAGCGGGGAGGGCGGCAGCAGGGCCTGTTCGCCAGACGCGATCTGCGCGGTCTCCGAGACGGCATGTGATGCCGCGTCGTCGGACTCGTCGGATTCGTGCGACGTCGCCGAGGCCTCATCCGTTGGAGGAGGCGTCTGCTCGATCAGCTCCGATGTCGGGCCGGGCTCGGCATCGAGCTCGGACTGATCGGAGACATCGACGGCGATGACGGGGTTGGCAAGGACATCCTCGGCATGCGACGCACCGTGGACGGCGAGCGCGATGATGACCGAGATGTACAGAAGAGTCTGTGCGCCCATGGTGCCATCCTGGCTTGGGCAAGCGGCTCCGCCGCCCGCTGCAATGTGCGATCGCGCTACGCGGCCGCTTCCTCACCTGTCTCCGCCACGCCGCCGGGCGGCGCAAGAATCTCGTTGATGCGCACGCAGAAGCTGTCGTTGAGCACGAGCACCTCCCCACGCGCGACGGGACGATCGTTCACGAAGATATCCACCGGATCACCCGCGAGCTTGTCGAGCTCGACCACGGATCCCTCGCCGAGCCGGAGCACGTCCTCCACCAGCATGGCGGTGCGCCCGAGCTCGATCTTGACGTTGAGATTG
>JBCBTA010000417.1:0-2784 GCA_039818905.1 Planctomycetota bacterium | reverse complement strand
TCGTCGATGCAGGCGAGGCTGGCCTTGGCATCGAAGCATGCACCGCTGCGCACAGCGTCGATCCACGTGACGATCGACTTTGGCATTGCCGACATCTCCGATCGCGTCAGCTGCCGACCGTCAGGCCAGCGACCGATCGCGGCTCGAACAACGACGTCCGCAATGGACTCGATCTCCTCGCGAGCCACGCTGGAATCGGCGATCGGTGTGTCATGCAGCCGCCGAGCGAGACCGTAGAGTTCGACCGCAGCCCGGCCGTCGCGATCAATGATGACCTCGGCCAGATCGACGCGCCCGTGACTCACACCACGGGGGTGGGCGTAGGCCGAGGCGCTCAAGAGGTGTCGTGCGAGCCAGATGACCTCCGTCGGTCGAAGCACGCCGGCAGGACGCTCACGCAGAACGTTGCTCAGCGTCATGAGGCCATGGAACACACCCGGGTACCCGGTGATGAGCCAACGACCGCCAACGGCCTCGGCCTCCACGGACTCCGGATGTGTGATGTGCGCGTCTTCCAGAGAAAGCAGTGTGCTCACTGCGAGGACGAAGGCCCGGGAGGTCTGCACGCCCGCACGACGATCAACCTGATAGGCCAGGGCCGGCGCGCCGCACGCATGCCGCGCGAGCCAGCGATCCGCCAGGGCGTGACGCCCGAGTCGTCGCTCCAGCACGACCGCACCGACTTCCGTGCCGGCACCGATCTCGGCGCGAGACTCCTTCTGGGCGGCTGTCCATCTGCCGCTCTTGAGCGACCAATCCATTTCGTACTCTCTGTTCGCCCGGAAGCCGTCATGGCTCTCGTGCGGGGGAATCTGAAATCGAAGCGGTGAGTATAGGGCTATCGGCCCGCCGGCCTTCGTGACACGGAGGAATCAGTCCGCACCCAACCATGATCCAAACACATCAGCCGCGGATCTTTCCGACCAGCGTCTGGGCCTTGACCTCGACGCCCTTGAGGCGGCTGCTCAGCGCCTCGCGGTTGGGGGCGTACTCAAGCGCGGTGTGCAGCGTGACCATCTCCGACTCGACCAGCTCGGCAAGGCTGCTCGTGAAGCTTCGCATGCCTTCGCTGGCCGACGTGTTGATGATGGCCGGCAGATCCTCGTCTTCACCCTCGCGCACCTTCTCGCGGACCGTCGGGCTGGAGAGCAGAACCTCTGTCGCCGGGACAACACCGACGCCGGCGATGTCCTTGTTGGCCGGGAGCAGTCGCTGAGCGCACACCGCCCGCAGCGAGTTCGCCATCGCATGACGCACGAAGCCGTGCTCATTCTGCGGAAAGAACTCGATGATGCGGCTGAAGCACTGCATGGTGTCTGCCGTGTGCAGCGACCCGAAGACGAGATGACCGGTCTCGGCGGCCTGGATCGCCGCGAGCACGGTGTCGTGATCGCGCAGCTCGCCGATGAATATGACGTCGGGATCCTGGCGCACGACGAACTTCAGCGCTTCTGCGTAGCTCGTGACGTCGGTGCCGATCTCGCGCTGACTGACGACGCACTTGTACGAGTGAATCTGGTACTCGACCGGATCCTCGATCGTGATGATGTTCTCCGCTCGCGTCTGATTGATGCGCTCGAGCATGCACGCGAGCGTGGTGCTCTTGCCACACCCGGTGACGCCGACGACCAGCACGAGTCCCTCGTGGGTCTCATCGGAGAGGCGACGGTACACGTCAGGCAGATGGAGTGACTCGAAGGACGGGATGTCCGGCTTCACGCGCCGAATTGCCGCGTGCATGCCACCACCGGCCCGGAAGATGTTGCAGCGGAAACGATCCGGACGCCCGGTGTGCGGCACAGAGTCATCCGGCGCATCGACGTGCTGAAACGTCGAGAAGTCGAGGTCGCCAAACTTGTCGTATCGCGCACGCAACGACTCGGGGATGATCTCGCTCAGCAGACGATCCGTGTCTTCCGCGGCAAGCGGCGGCAGACCGGGCGGCGCATGCAATTCTCCGTTGATGCGGTAGAACGGGGGAAGCCCGACCTTCATGTGCAGGTCGGACGCTTCGGTCTTCCGCATGTTGTAGAGAAGCTGGCGCATCGTCAGCTTCGTACTCATGACACACCTCCACGCCTCGGCATCACCGACAGCTTAACAGACGTCGATGGACGGGCGTTCCGTCACGCATCGTCGAGCAATTCGACGCTTTCAAAGGCCTTGCCTGAGAGCATTTCGAGGCTGGCGCCACCACCTGTCGAGACATGGGACATTCGCTCGGCCACGCCGAACTGCTCCGCCGCCGCGGCTGAATCACCGCCACCGACGATCGACACCGCCCCGCCGTCGGTCGCCTCCGCGATCGCCTCGGCGACCTGGCGCGTTCCCACGGCGAAGAGTGACCACTCGAAGACGCCCATGGGCCCGTTCCAGACGATGGTCTTCGCGCGCCCGAGCGCCGCCGCGTAGGCGCTTCGCGTCGTGGGCCCGATGTCGAGCCCCATGAAACCATCACCGATGGCGCCATCAAACGTCTTGTGCTCGCCGGTCTTGTCGCTGAACGTCGTCGAGCACACGTGGTCGCTCGGCAGGCGCAGCTCGCACGTCGAACTCGCCGCCAGCGCGATGATGCGCTTGGCATCCTCCAGGCGATCCTCCTCAACGCGGCTGCTTCCGACGCCCACGCCCTGCGCCCGCAGAAACGTGTACGCCATCGCCCCGCCGATGACGATCTCATCCGCCTTGGGCAGCAGGTGCTCGATCGCGGGAAGCTTGTCGCTCACTTTCGCGCCGCCGAGCACGACCACGAATGGCCGCGCGGGGTTGGCGAGTGTGTCGGAG
>JBCBTA010000416.1:0-2785 GCA_039818905.1 Planctomycetota bacterium | reverse complement strand
GTCGTCGGCATGACCCTGCCGGTGCAAGCTGGCGTGAATGCCAACGACGATGACGAACAGCACGAGCAGGGCCTTCATGAATCAACTCCCTTCCGCATGCGTTGTACCAGCGCTTCTGCGCTCGAGCATCTCATCCAGCCGGGCACGCACCTCAGGCCACTCTTCTTGCACGATGGAGTACAGCACCGAGTCGCGCCAGGAGTTGTCCGGTCGGAGCATGTGCCGGCGCAGGACGCCCTCACGCACACCGCCGACGCGTTCAATGGCCCGCTGTGATCGCTCGTTGCGGCTGTCGGTCTTGAGCTGCACGCGCTGTGCGCCGAGTGTGTCGAACGCATGGCCGAGCAACATGCGCTTGCACTCGGTGTTGACCGCCGTGCGCTGCCACGCGCGCCCGACCCAGGTCCAGCCGATCTCGAGACCCAGGTCATCGCGTCGAATGTCGAGGTAGCGCGTCGATCCGCACGCGACGTTCGTCGCACGATCGATGATGGCGAAAGGGATCGAGGATCCATCAGTGGCGCTGGTACGCGCCAGTTCGACCCAGCGGGTCATGGACGCGAGGTCAGCCGGCGCAGGCCGAGGCATCCACTGCCAGTCCGATGCAATCTCGATGGCACGCAGCAGTTCCTCCGCGTGCGAGACATCCAGCGGCTCGAGCCGTACAACGTGCCCTTCGAGGACGACCGGCGTGGGGTCGAAGCTCATGGAGCGCGATGATACGAGCCGCCGCCCGTCAGTGGGCCGCGAGATACATCACCCACACGCCGAGGGCCGAGAGGGCTGTTCCGACGCCGATGGCAATGCCGAACGCGGCGATTGACAGCGATGGCATGGGGTAGTCATCCCGGAGGTTGCCGCACTCCGGGCAGACCGTGCCACGCATCAGATACTGAAACTCGTACTTGCAGTGACGGCACTTCTTGCGTCGATGCACAAGGCCGTTGATCGTGATGTCCTCGGACCGCCGACGAAGAGGCTGTGGCGACTCGATGACATCACGCCGGGCCTCAATCCCCTTGACACGGCGCACCGTCCGCAGACGTTCCAACGTCTGTGTCATGTCCGAACCAATCTGCATGCTTCCCTCCTGTGTGCCTTGGCCCGTTCTCAACTTCGAGCCAATCACCCCTGTGACTCTCCTTTTATGGACCCGTGCCGAGGGCCACGATGGCATTCCCGATGACGAGGATGCCCAGCAATCCCGTCGTTGCGGCAAGAGACAGCGTGCCGCGCTGCAGCCAGGTGCGACGTCGGGCGTTGCCGCGTGCTGCCGCGTCGCCTCGGTCCGCCTCCTGCCTCAGCAGCATCGGGTACACCTGATCGCGCGGGTGCGTGCGCACGTCGCCTGTGTCTCCGACCTGTTCCACGAGGTTGGTCATGCCGCGCGGCAGCGGCGCTTCATGCTGCATGAGCACGTACAGGTGGAGTCCTGCGCTCACAGACGCACCGATGAACGTCAGCACCGACGCCAGCAGGACGAGCACCTCACCCACACCAACCGATCCTGCACGGATCGCTTGGGCATCGGTCGAAGCGACACCAAGTGTTCCAAGTCCCACGCTGACAGCGAGCCCGGCCAGCGCGCGCCATGATTGACGACGTGCTTCGGCGAGCTCAGCGTCGGCGCGGGACGCAATGTGGGCAAGAAATGCGCTCCGCCGCACCGCTGACACCTCCAAATCGACAATACCACGGCACCGTGCCGGTTCCAGCCCCGACGGCGCAGATCATTGCCAAGACAGTGGTTAGGACGCGGAAATCTCAGCGATCCTGCGTTTTCGCATCATCGCCATAGAGGATGCCGTCCAGCGGCGTGGACGTGTCGTTCGGTTCGTAGACGGTGTCCGAACTGCCCGCCGTGAACCCGCTCTCCCCCGTGACGCGGCTGTAGCAGCCCGGCAGCACCAGCAGCGCGACGAGTGCCAGTGCACCGAGTCCGACTGTGCAGCGCGGTCGCTTCATACCCACATCGTTTCCACCCGATCGCGCCCGATCAACCCCGACGCCGCGCACAGGGATATCTATTCTGACTGTCATGCCGACGCTCGATCCACTCCAGGTTGCTCGATTTGAAGAGGCCCGCCAGGCGCTGACGATCTCCGAGCTCGCGCGCGAGTCCGAGCCCGTCGCCGGCGGCAGGATGAGCTTCGAAGCGCCCGGGTCGTGGGCCAGCCGCGGGGTGAACCTCGGGATCGGGCACAACGTCGAACTGTCCGAGGTCGATCGGATCATCGACTTCTACACGTCGCGCGGCTGCGAGCCGACTGTCGAGCTGTGCTCATTCGTCGATGAATCCCTGCTCGATGCACTGCAGGAGCGCGCATTCACGCTGCACCGCTTCGGGACACTCCTCGCCCGCCCGCTCGATCCCGCCGAGGATCCGCGGGCCCTGCTCCCGAGCGCACTGCCACAGGGGCCGCCGGCAACGATCCGCATTCGCCAGGCGGACCCCGAGAACGAGGCCGACGTGGACGCGGCGGTACGTCTGTCCGTGGAGGGCTTCGTGCCGCCGGAGACGACGCCGCCGGACGACTTCATCCAACTCATGCGACGGGCCGTGCAGCACCCGCGCTCGACGATTCTCTTCGGCGAGCGCGACGATGGAGACATCATCGCGATGGCCGGCCTCGAGGAAGCCGAGCACACGGTCGCACTCTTCGGTGCGGTGGTGACATCGGGCTGGCGCCGTCGCGGCATGCAGACGTGGCTGCTCGCCGAGCGGCTGCATCGCGCCGCGTCCATGGGCAAGCAGTACGCAACGATCGAGTCGCGCCCCGGCATG
>JBCBTA010000415.1:0-2789 GCA_039818905.1 Planctomycetota bacterium | reverse complement strand
CGTCGTCGTCACGACGTGGCAGTGCGGGAAGGGTGAGGGGTGCTCGCCCGCCGCGAGCAGATCGACTACGACGCCGTGGAGCGCGTGTGCATGGCGGAGAAGCCCAAGCTCATCATGTGCGGCTACTCCGCGTACCCGCGCATCATCGACTTCAAGCGCTTCCGCGAGATCGCCGACAAGTGCGGCGCTCTGCTGATGGGTGACGTCGCGCATATCGCCGGTCTGATCGCGGCGGGCGAGCACCCCTCACCCTTCCCGCACTGCCACGTCGTGACGACGACGACGCACAAGACGCTGCGCGGACCCCGCGGCGGGCTGATCCTGTCCGACGACGAGAAGATCGCCAAGAAGCTCGATCGCTCGGTCTTCCCGGGCATGCAGGGCGGGCCGCTGATGCACGTGATCCTGGCCAAGGCGATCGCCTTCGGCGAGGCGCTGCGTCCGGAGTTCAAGGCGTATCAGAAGCAGGTGGTCGCCAATGCCCGGGCCCTGGCTGCGGCCCTGATCAGCCGCGGCTATCGGATCACCTCGGGCGGGACGGACAACCACGTCATGCTGGTCGATCTGCGCACCCGGGACGAGAACCTCACGGGGGCCGACGCCGAGGCGTGGCTGGAGTCCGCGTCGATCATCTGCAACAAGAACGGCATCCCGCGCGATCCGCGTCCGCCGAAGGTGACCAGCGGTCTGCGCTTCGGCACGCCGGCGCTGACGACGCGCGGCCTGCGCGAGCCGGAGATGGACCACGTCGCCGGATGGATCGACGCGGTGCTCGGTTCCGGCGGCGACGCGGGCGAGTGCGCCAAGGTCCGGGAAGAGGTGCGTCAGCTGTGCGCCGCGTTCCCGCTGCCCGGGCACGTGCAGCCGGCGACCGCCTGAGTGAATCCTCGCTGATCGACGCGGGTATCCTGTGCGTATGAATCGACGCACGAATCTCCTCCGCGCTGTGGCTCTTTCGATGGTGACCGCCTTCGCCGCGCTGCTGGCTCCGACGCCGGCGGCCGCCGACGAGGGCATGTGGCTGATCAATGAGCCGCCGACGCGGATGCTGGTCGGCAAGTACGGCTTCCGGCCGTCGTCCGAGTTCCTGGAGAACCTGCAGAAGTCGGCCCTGCGCTTCGGCTTCGGCGGCTCGGCCTCGTTCGTCTCGGCGGACGGGCTGATCATGACCAACCACCATGTGGCGTACGACCAGCTTGCCAAGCTCAGCACGCCGGAGCGCAACCTGCTCGTCGAGGGCTTCCACGCCACGACGCGCGAGGAGGAGCTCAAGTGCCCGGACGCGCAGGTCGTCTCGCTGCAGGAGATCATCGACGTCACGGATCGCGTGCGCGATGCCGCGGCGCCGGAGATGGACCGGGCCGAGGCCAACGAAGCCCGGCAGCGCATGATCGCGGAGATCGAGAGTGAGTCGCAGGATGAGTCGGGCCTGTTCAGCCAGGTCGTCGAGCTCTACGGCGGCGGCAAGTACCACCTGTACCGCTACGAGCGGTACACCGACATTCGCATGGTCTTCGCGCCCGAGGGCAACATCGCGCACTTCGGCGGCGACGTGGACAACTTCGAGTTCCCGCGCTTCTGCCTCGACGCCACGTTCCTTCGCGCGTACGACGACAACGGCGAGCCTGTCCGTCCCGCCCACTACCTGCGCTTCAGCCAGAGCGGCGCGGATGCGGGTGATCTGGTGATGGTCGTCGGCCATCCCGGGCGCACGCAGCGCAACTTCACGGTGGATCACCTGCGTTTCCTGCGCGACGTGGACTACCCCGCCCGCATGGAGGCGATCCGGACCCGCGAGGTGGAACTGAACGTGATGGCGAGTCAGGGACCGGAGATGGCCCGCCAAGCTGCCGATGATCTGTCCGGGTATCGCAATGGGCGCAAGGGACTGGGCGGCAAGCTTCGGGCCCTGCAGGATCCGACGATCTTCAAGATCAAGATGGAGCAGGAGCGCGAGATCCTCACCGCGCTGGAGCAGAACACGATCATGTCGAACATGGTCGGCTCGGGGTACGAGGACATCCGCGCTGCGCTGCGGAACTACGCGGGCTTCTACGATCGCTACGCCCTGCTGGAGCGCTGGCCCTTTGGTCGTTCGGATCTGTTCAGCAAGGCCCGCACGATTCTGCGCCTCGTTGACGAGCGGTCCAAGCCGAGCGGTGAGCGGCTGCGCGAGTATCGTGACAGTAATCTCTCGGTCATCGAGCAGCAGCTGTACTCCGCCGCGCCGATCTACAAGGAGCTGGAGGCCAACAAGCTGCAGAGCGGCATCGACATGATGATCGAGACGCTGGGCGGCGATCATCCCGACGTGCTGGCCGTGCTGTCGCAGCGTTCGCCGTCGGACATTGTCAGCGACATGATCCGCAAGGCGCGCCTGTACGACCCGAACTATCGCAAGCGTCTGGTTGAGGGCGGTCGCCAGCTGATCATGAAGGACGTGGATCCCGTCATGCGGATGGCGATCAAGACGGACTTCATGGCTCGCAAGGTCCGGGAGCGGTACGAGGACGAGGTCGAGGCGGTGCTGCGTGACGCGTATGCCGGCATCGCCAACGCGCGCTTCGCGCTGTACGGCGACTCGATCTACCCGGACGCGACCTTCTCGCTGCGTCTGTCGGTCGGCCAGGTTCGCGGCTACGAGGAGGGGCGGAGCTTCGTCGAGCCCTTCACGACGTTCGCCGGTCTGTTCGAGCGTGCCGACGCGAAGGACGGTCCGGAGTTCGACCTGCCGCAGTCCTGGATCGATGCGCGCTCGACGCTGGATCTGACGACGCCGTTCAACTTCG
>JBCBTA010000414.1:0-2812 GCA_039818905.1 Planctomycetota bacterium | reverse complement strand
CGTGCACCATGCTCCAGGGCCCGGAGCTGCTCAAGCCGCTCGCTTCGTTCGCGGTCGGTCGGCTCCATGGCGATGTAGCGCTGGAGGAAGCTGAAGGTGTAGGCGTAGAGACCGACGTGGCGCGACGGTTCCTGGTGCGTCCCTGGTGGAACGTCACGGAAGAAGTCGATCGCGCGGCCTTCGGGGTCCGTGATCACCTTCACGATGTTGGGATCTGACAGGTCCGCCGGCTCGATGGGACAGGAGATCGTCCCGATATCCGCGCCGTCGATGACCAGCCTGGCCGCGGCGGTGACGGCGTCGGGTTCGATCTCGGGCTCGTCCCCCTGCACGTTGACGATGACGTTCTGCGCATCGAGCCCGAGCACTGCCGCCGCCTCACACAGCCGTGATGTTCCGTTGGGATGCTCCGGCGAGGTCATAACGGCTTCACCGCCGAAGCCGGTGACTGCGTCGGCGATGCGCTGATCGTCGGTGGCCACGACGACCCGATCGACCGCACGTGCCGCAGCCTCACAGACGTGCTGAATCATGGGCTTGCCGGTCTCGCTGGCGAGCGGCTTTCCGGGAAATCGTGTCGAAGCGAAGCGAGCCGGGATGATCGCGATGACGCCGCTCATGGCGTGGTCATGCGCCCTTGCGCAGCTCCTGCACCAGCGTCTGCAGCGTGGAGCGCCGATCGCGGATGTCCTTGAAGCCGATCTGCTGGATGGCAATGCTGGACGCCAGCTTGAAGGCCTCCTCCGCCGAGTCGAGGTCGCGGCTTTCCTCGGCCTTGCGCTGCAGCGTCGTCAGCAGGCCGTAGCGCAGCTCCAGGGCAAGGTCGTCGCCGTCGGACTCGTGGTCGTCGATCGCCCGCCGGAACGTGCCTTCCGCTTCGTCGAGCCAACCGAGTGCGTTGAAGGACCTCGCGAGGAAGTTGAGCACGCGCGCTCCCAGACCGGTCGCGCCCTGGGCGACCTGGAACTGCTCGATCGCCTTCTCGTACTCACCGAGCTGATACAGGCACAGGCCGAGGTCGTACTTCAGCTTGAGGTCCGTCGGGTAGTTGGCGACGCGCTCGACGTACTCGTCGCGCTCCAGTTCAAGGAGCTGACGATTGGCCTTCTCATACTGCGCCTGCGCTTCGCCACCCTCGGCCTGGGCCTTGTCGCGGATCGCACGCACCTTGCGTCGGGCAATGCGCATCTTGATGTCGCCGGCGAGCTGCTTGAAGCGGTAGGAGTCCGTGTCCTTGAAGCCCTGCATATACAGCTGATACGCACGCTTCTCGTCACCGCTGCCGCTGCGCTCCAGCAGCAGCTTGCCGAGCTTCTGGATGGCGCTCGGGTCGGTCGGACGCGACTTGTAGTCGGCCGCGGCTCGCTCGATGATCCTATCCAGCGTTTCCTCGGTCTTGACGAGCCGTTCCTCGTCATCGAGTTCCTGCTGCTTGGACATGTCCTTGATGTTGGCCCGGAAGGAGCCAGCTTCCGTGGATTCATATCCGCCGCGCGACATCGTCGCGGTCGCTGAGAGGTTGCGGACCTTGTTCTCCAGCTGGCCGTCCTTCGGATCGCGCCGCATCGCCTCTTCGCCGGACTGCACGGCCTTGTCGTAGCCGCCGATCATCGTGAACAGGTCCATCAGGCGGACGAACTGCTCCTTCTTCGCCTTGGGATCGCTCGACGCGATGTTGAGGACGCGCTCGCCGATCCAGTACCCAGGCTCGTTGAGCTCGAACTTGGCGGCCTCCTCGAGCGCCTTGAGACCGGCGCCCCAGTCGGCGTGAGGCTTGGTACCCCAGTGCAGAAGATTGATGAGGTACTTCTCCAGCGGCCCCTTGTCCTTGCCGCCGAAATTCTTGAGCTGTTCCTTGGTGGGTCCCTTGGCCTTGGGGTCCTTGCCGAGGAAGCCCTCGGCCGAGCGGAAGAAGGCCTCGAGTGCGTCAAGGTTGGTGGGGTCCTTGCGCAGGCCCTGAAGCCAGAGCGTCATCGCGTACTCGTAGTTGAGCGAGTCGTGCATGGCGCGAGCGTGTTCGAAGAACCGCCCGGCCTTGCCGGGATCCGGCTCGAACCCGCCCTTCTTCCCGTTCTCACCTGCGCCATCCGCGGCGGCTTCGGGTTCGTCAGCCTTCTTCTTGAAGAACGACACCAACTCAGGGGCCTCCTGCACGCCCGTGCGTTTCTTTCGCGCCATCACCCTCTACGCAGCGTGAAGCCGGAAGGATCATGCTACGGGAGACATCCGCCCTCCGCCAAGAGAGCGCGAAAACGATGATGTGCGCCGCCGCATACACTTCCGGCATGAGTGTGGACGTCGCAGCCCTGCGGATCGTGCATTTCCCGGACCCGATCCTCCGTCGAAAGACCGAGCCGATGGAGCGCGTCGATGATGAGGTCCGGGCGGTCGCCGAGCGGATGATCGTGCTGATGCAGGAGGCACCCGGCATCGGGCTGGCCGCCCCGCAGGTTGGCCTCGACTGGCGTCTCTTCGTCGTCCATCTGCCCGAGGGCGATGAGCGGTCGGCCGAGACGGATCCCATGACCGCCACGCCGGAGCCGATGGTCTTCGTCAACCCCGTGCTCGGTGACTTCAGCCGCGACCTCGTCTCGGACGAGGAGGGGTGCCTCAGCATCCCGGGTATCGGCTGCGAGGTCCGCAGGCCGACGGAGGTCACCGTCACCGCGCTCGACCTCGACGGCAGCGAGTTCAGCCTCCGAGCACAGGGCCACCTGGCCCGCTGCTTCCAGCATGAGATGGACCACCTCGACGGTGTGCTGATGATCGACCGCATGTCGATGCGCTCCCGCCTGAAGAACCGGTCGGCCCT
>JBCBTA010000413.1:0-2825 GCA_039818905.1 Planctomycetota bacterium | reverse complement strand
CCTGGATCTGCTTCAGCCGCGGCTCGTCCATGAGCACGAACAGCACACCGACCTCGCGGGTGAACAGACCAACCGGATCCGCCCGAACGATGCGCACCTTGATGGGAAGCGTCTCACCGACCGAAGAGCGGAATCGCACGATGTGCTCTTCGCCGAGGCCCACCGGGAAGAAGATCGCCCGAGAGCGGATCTTGGCCCCCTTGGGAGAGATATCCAGCACCTTGCCCAACTCGCAGGTCACCGACTCGCAGCGCAGGCGTCCGCCGCGCCGACGATCCTTCTCCGCCTCCTTGGGCTGAGGCATATGGATGATGTTGCGGGTGGGCAGTCGCACAACGTACAGATCGGCTGACAGGACACTCCGGGCGACGCTTGGGGGGGAGAATCCCCATGTTCGCGAGACGCGAGGCCGGAGTCTGTACCGGCTGTACCGGTCCGGGCGTTCTCAGACGTCTGCAGTCGCAGCACCGACGAATCTCGCCGCGGCGTCCACAATCTCCAGCCCTGCCACAGGTTTCGGCATGACCTGCAGACGACCCGTGGGATCGACACCCTCTGAACCGTCGTCCAGCGTCCAGCTCAGTCCGAGAATCTGCCCGGCATAGCCGGTGTCGCGCAGCGCCTTTGTCACTTCCGCCGGACCAAGCTCATCGAACTCGAGATCGGTGATCACGAGCGCACGACGACTGCGCATGAGCTGATCGCGACCCGCGCCGATGCAATGTGCGGACGCAACCATCGCCCCCGCCTCAGCCAGGGACGCGCTGCACGCCCCGCGCTCCGCCTCGTCGGCAAGAATGCACAGAACAGATCCATCGAGCCGCGTTTGCGGCGGAGCAGCATCCTCCGGCGCACTGGACTGCCCCGATTGGTCACCACCCGTCAGGAACGCATCGGGATCGATCCGGGTCCGGAACTGCAGCGTCACGACGTGAACCGCACCCCGCAGGCAGCGGCAGTCGCCAACACTTGCGTCAAGCAGACGCGAGTCTCCATCCCGCTGCCGCAGCCAGATCTGTGCCGCGGTCCCCGGATACAGGAAACCGCCATGAAAGATCTCCACCGCAGCCCCGGACAGACTCCGCGTGGCGACGAGGAATGCCGCGTCATTCCCCCCAGGGTGCTTGACGACAGTCGGCACACCGACGGTCGAGTACCGTTGCCGGTCGGGCGGGATCTCGTCGGTATCGAGTTCGTGCAGAGCCGCGAGACGCCCCGGCTCGTGCAGTCGAAGAAGATCGATAGCGTCTGTTGGTACGCCAGCTTCCATGAAATCCCTCACCCCCAAGACTATTGCCCGGAATAGGTGGTATCTATCGGCGGGAGCATGACGTCCCCTTGAACGGGGCGTCATTGTCTGAGGGACATCTCAGAAGTCACGGGGCGCAACCGAAGTCCGCGGCGAGCAGCGTGAAGTCAGCGAGCGTGACGGCACCGTCGTCATCGAGGTCGCCGAGGGATCGACTCTCACCCGAACCGTGCGGCAGTCCGACGGCTCCGAACTGACTCGCGAGGATGGTGAAGTCGGCGAGCGTCGTCGCACCATCGCCCGTGATATCGGCAGGACACGCAACCGGTGACTGGCACGCATCGCCGGTGCCATCTCCATCCGCATCACGCTGCCGCGGATTCCACGTCGCCGGGCAGTTGTCGCAGTCATCGCCGACGCCGTCGGCATCGCCGTCGAGCTGCGCCGGATCGAAGGTCAGCGGACAGAGGTCAACACCATCAGGCCACCCGTCGAAGTCGGTATCCGGTTCACACGGGTCGGTGCCGCGCAGAAACTCCTCGAGCAGCGACAGCCCGTCGAGATCGACGTCGTCATGCAACAGCCCGCCGCAGGGCGCCTCGATTGCCTCCAGACGAAGATCGTCGTAGGAGACGGGGGACGCGCCGTTGCCGAAGAGATCGACCGCAGCGATATCAAGCTGTCCCCCACCCTCACCGAGCACGCCCGCGGTCCACGCGTACTCTGCGACCAGCGCATCGTCGTAGTAAATGCTCGTCCAGTCCATGTCGAGATCGACGATCACCTGGATCCTGGTCCAGCGATCGGTGTCGTACGGCACCGAGACGAGATTCGCACCCTGTCCCTGAAAGATCTTGCACGATGCCGTGGAGGAGTCCACACCAAGCTGGACCGACCAGTCGTACGGGCCGCCGTCAGCGTAGGTGTTGAGGAGGATGAACCACGAGCCCGCGAGCTCACCATTGCCGTTCGATGTGAAGTTCTGCGGCACGTACTGCCATGCCGAGAATGACCACGCACCGCTGCCCCCGGCGCAGTACTCGTGTACGGCATCGGTCGCGGGGTCAACGCGCAGCGCGTTCTCTCCGCTGCGCGCATGCGAGTCGGAAACGAACGCCGCCACGCCCCCGTTACTGTCCCACCCCTTCCAGCCACCGCGCCCATCGAGCGCATCGCCGGAAATGTAGACGTCGAACTGCTCTTCATGCTGACAGTCGCCGAGGTGACTCAGCATGGCAACGAGTTCCGCAGTCGGCTCCTCGCCATCAGGAAGATGCGACGCGTCGGTGACGCTGCCGCCGTTGCCGTAGGTCGCAAAGGATGTGATGTCGAAGAGCAGGTTCTGCCAGTCGCTGGATCCGGGCCACGCCATCGAGGCGATGTTCGGGCACGGCCCCTGCCCCGGATTGAGATCCTCCGGCACGAACGGGCATGTGCCGCTGACGACCCAGTTGATGTCCAGCGGCGTGGGGCCTTGCACGTTGCCGATGTCGGTCACGCCGTTGCGGTTGTAGTCCACCGGCGCGGTCGGCGCATCGAGCCAGCCCCATCCCCATGGCCCGGGAGGCCCAACGGG
>JBCBTA010000412.1:0-2826 GCA_039818905.1 Planctomycetota bacterium | reverse complement strand
GCGCCTCCCCGGGTGTCCACGAGCTCGAGCCCGCCGTCGCTCTCCGTCTCGCCGAGACGCTCGATGATCTGCTCCAGCTCGCCCTCCCAGGCTCCGCCGGCGGCGTCTCCACCTCCCGAGGCGGCCTGCCCCACGGGGTGGCTCAGTTTGGGGCGGCGGCGTGGGCGCCGGGGCGTGCCGGTGGATGGGGGATCCGCCACCACTTCGACCGCGGCGTCATTCCGAATGGTGAACGTCCGCTTGCCGATGGTGAAGACGTCACCGTCGGAGAGCAGCACCTCGCTGATCCGCTCGCCGGCCATCTTGGTGCCATTGCGGGAGCCGAGATCACGGAGCCGGTACATGTCGCCGTCAGCTGGCTCGAGCACGCAGTGGAAGCGACTGGCGAGGTCGTCGCGGATGATGATCGCGTTGTCGGGATGGCGCCCGATGGCGACGGTCTGCCCGTCGAGGGCCACGTCATTGACGCGATCGTCATCGCAGGAAAGTCGCAGTTGCACAGGGCGGGCTCCGGTCACTTCCAGCCGGGCAGTGTACGGACTCACCCCGCTGGAGTGGACCGGGCCCCGGTGAGCGCCGCGAGGCTGGTGCGCTTCTCGAAGATGTCGATGACATGATCGGCGATGGCCAGCGAGGCGGTCGCCGCGGGCGACGGCGCGTTGCAGAGGTGGACTGCACGGTCCGTCTCTGCAAGCAGGAAGTCGTCGATGAGTCGTCCTCGTCGGTCAACCGCCTGGGCCCGCACACCGCTGCGGGCAGGGCTCAGATCTGCTGCGCGGATCTCCGGGACGTACTGGCGCAACGCTTTGGTCATCGCCGGCATGCTGCGTGAGCGGTGGAGTTCACCGAGGCCGGTGCGCCACATGCGGGCGAACAGGCGCCACGCCCGCAGTCTCCCGAGCGAGGCGGCGGCATCTCGCAGATCAAACGCACCCCGGTCATATCCCTCGCGCGCAAAGGAGAACAGCGCGTTGGGGCCGCACTCGACGTCGCCCGTGATGGTGCGCGTCAGATGCACGCCAAGGAAGGGCAGCGCTGGGTCCGGGACGGGATAGATCATCGTGGCGCACAGCCGCCGTGCGTCGGGGCTCAGTCGATGGAACTCGCCTCGAAACGGGATGATGCGGGCCGATGGCCTTCCTCCGGACATGCGCAGGATGCGGTCGGAGTGCAGTCCCGCGGCGTTGATCATGTGCGATGCGCGCACGTCGCCGGTCGTTGTCTCCAGCGTGACATGATCATCCGCGCGAATCGCGTGGACCGCGGTGCCGGTGCGCACAAGACCACCGCGCTCGATGATCCGTCTCTCCAGGGCGCGGCACACCGCTGCGTAGTCCAGGACACCGGCATCAAGCACGTGCAGTGCCTGCAGGCCCCGCACTGCCGGCTCGATCTCCCGCATTCGTTCGGGACCGATGCGTTCAGCGCGCACACCGTTGGCGTGCCCGCGCTCGGCGATCGCGCGGAGGCGAGGGATCTCATGTTGGCTGACGGCGACGATGAGCTTGCCGCTCATGCGCAGCGGGACGTCATTGTCGCGGCAGAAGTCCTGCATCAGCAGGTTGCCGCGTCGGCAGCACGTCGCCTTGAGCGAGCCGGGCGTGTAGTACACACCCGAGTGCAGGACACCGGAGTTGTGCGAGCTTTGATGGGCCGCGACGTCGTGTTCCTTCTCGACGACGACAACGCCCAGCGAGGATTGTCGCTCGAGGAGGCGATGTGCGATTGCGAGGCCGACGATGCCGCCCCCGATGATGGCGACGTCGAAAGACTGCATGCCAGTCAGTCTGCGATGGAGGCGACTTCGGCGTTGACGTCGATGATGGCTTGGAACATCTCGCGGCCGGCGGTGACGATCTCGTCGCGGTCTTCCGCGCTGATGTCGAGTCCGTCGAGGGTGGTCTTGAACTGTCCCCACATGGCCCGCTGCTGATCGCCGTAGGGCGCGAGATGTGACAGCCCGTCGATGGCGTCGAGCTTCCACGCCTCCTGAAGCTTGCGGGCGATGAAGATGTTGCCGTTGTTGGCGCCCTCGCGGACGTAGTGGAGGCCAATGAGGCTGAGGGGGTTCGCAGCAGCCCTGGCGGCAATCAGATCGATGGTCGCGCTGGCGGCGGGGCCGGCCGTCACACCCTCAGCGGTGCCGCCGAAGTGGGCCAGGTCCTGGGCGATGCGCGGGGCCATGAGCTGGACGTCGTCGATCAAGTCCGCCATGGCGGGCAGCGACGGGCGGTGTGCCGTGATGGCGTCATCCAGCGCCTTGTGGACGCAGTAGAGCTGCTCCAGCATGGCGACGTACTGCTCGCGCGAGATCTGGCCCGACAGCAGGAGCTTTGGGAGGGTGGCCGTCTCGGCGGACTGGTGAAGGTCCCAGCACTCGTCCTTCATGCGCTGGGAAATGGTGGTGGTCTCTGCAGTGCTCATTGCGGTCTCCCGAGGTGAATGTCAGGGCAAGTGTAGCCCGCGCGCGCAGCAACGCCACCGGGCGCTCGCTGGGCCCGGGAGGATGACGGCCCAACGCCAGTGGCGATGCTGCGTTTCAGGAGAGGAGTGATGAGCTTCGATGGTCAGTCAGTGCTCAAACTCAGCCTGCGGATCGTGCGTGAATCACGCCGAGTCGTGCGAGGAAGGCTGATGCCTCCTCAATCTCGAACCGGGTGTAATCCGCAAGCACGTCCGGCTGATCGGGGTGACCCATGAGGTCTGCCGGGTATACCGTCTCTCCGCCGCGGTCATCCGCAGCCTGAAGCGAGGCATGCAGCGCTGCTTCTGCAGCGTCCATCAGCCGGCTGTATGAGATTCGGTCATGCTCGGCGAACATCAGAG
>JBCBTA010000411.1:0-2832 GCA_039818905.1 Planctomycetota bacterium | reverse complement strand
CGGGGTTGGTCGCAAGGTAGAGATTGGGCAACGACAGCAGGTCGCGGTCTTCGGTCTGGATCTCGGTGTGGAACAGACCGCGTTCGGTCACGCGTCCGAAGTGCTCGCCGACACGGATCCAGTCCCCGCCGCGAATCGGCGCTGTTGCGCGCAGCATGATGCCGGACATGGCATTGGCGGCCAGGGTGGTCGAGCTGAGCGTGATCAGCGCGGTGATGCCGAGGCCGAGCAGGCTGAGCAGCGAGCTGCGGGCCTCGTCGGAAATGCCCCCGGCGACGGATTCCTCGTCAGGGATCGCGAGCACGACCACGATGACGGCGAGCAGCGTCAGCACGAGCATCGTGATCTGTCGCGGGAGGCGCCTCTCGAGCGACGGCTTGCCGCGGCGGAGCAGCAGAAGATCGCTGACGCGCAGGATGAAGACACTCGCGATGACGACGAGCGCGAAGATCACCCAGTGACCGGTGATCAGGTCGAGGACCGGGTTGGTCGCCGGAGCGGATGCAAGCGTGCTCATCGAGGTCGCGATGATACGTCAGCCCGAGCCGGAGGTGCGGTGGAAGACACCGCGGTTGAACGTCTGCCAGGATCCGTCGCCGAGCAGGATCTCCGATCGCATCGTGCGCGTGCCGTCGTCGTTGAGCTCGATGATGTCCCGATACGTGGCGGACGCGGCCGGGTTGGCGAAGTGGGGGCCGGAGGTATTGAGCGTGAGCACGCGGCGGCCTTCGTCAAGCGAACCTTCGTAGTGGAACATCGAGGTCATCATGGATCCGACCCAGGTGCCGATGAACAGGTTTCGGTCGGGATCGAAGCCGATGGTCATGACGGCGGTGCAGCGCTCGCCGCCGGGCATCGCGCCATCCATGTCGCTGAGGATCCAGAGGTCACCGAGCATGCGCACCGATTCGGTGCCGCGGAGTTCCACGACGTCATCCTCGTTTCCCATCGAGCCTCGTGACTCGAAGCTCCAGTCGCCGACGAGCTGCTTGAGCCAAAGGTGTTCGGGGGTTGGCTTCGGTGTCTGCTCCATCAAGGTTTCCTTTCAGGATTCCGCAGCGCTGCATGCATGAGCGCAGCGCAGGATGGCGTCCACGCTGCGGTCGATGTCCTGTGCGGTCGTGCGCCAGCCCGAGACTGAGACACGCAGAGCGGGCCGGTTCTTCCAGATCGTGCCGCCGCGGTGCTCTCTCTGGAGCCGACGTGTCGCTCGTCGAGTGTCGCCAGATAGGCGGAAGCCAGTTCCGTCGTCCGAGCGAGCAGGGGGTCCGTCATGTCGTGCGCTCCTCGCCGAGTGGCGGGACGATGGTACGTTCCTGCCATGCAACGTGAACAGCGAGCCATGCACAGTGAGCCCATCGACGCCTGTCACGGCGGTGTGGGGCGTCTTCTCTGCCGCGTGGTGATGGAGGAGGGCGAGAGCGACGTCGGCATTCGGTTCATGCACGACGATGTGCTCGAGCCGGGCGCGTCGATCGGTGAGCATCTGCATGCCGATGACGAGGAGATCTATTTCGTCGTCGAAGGCTCCGGCACGATGATTCTCGATGGCGCCCAGCGCCCCATCGGGCCGGGCGACGTCTCGCTGGTGAAGCGGGGGCACACGCACGGCATCGTGAACTCGCAAGACGGGCCCATGCGCCTGATCGTGGTGTGTGTGGAACCGTCGGGGACGGGCTGAGTCGGTGTGATTTCGCTGCTTCGATTGGGACCCGGACGCTACGCTACCGGCTCATGGATGAGCTTCTCGCCAGCACGGATGCAGCGCCCGGCGTCATGGAGGTCGTTCGGCGCGTGTGGGGATACGACGATCTTCGCCCTTTGCAGGCGGCTGCGATCGATGCGGGCGTCGCGGGACATGATTGTCTGACGGTGCTTCCCACCGGTGGCGGCAAGAGCCTGTGTTATCAAGTGCCGCCGCTGGTGACGGGCAAAGCGACGGTGGTTGTCTCGCCGCTGATCGCGTTGATGCGCGACCAGGTGCGCGGGCTGGAGCTCAACGGCTACGCGGCGGGGGCACTGCACTCGGGCATGGAGTTCGACGAGCAGCGCGAGGTGGAGCGCTCACTGATCGAAGGCGAGATCTCGCTGGTCTTGGCGGCCCCGGAGCGCGTGGTGTCACCAGGCTTCGGTGCACTGCTCGGGCGGCTGTCGGATCGTGACATGCTCGGCTCGATCGCGATCGACGAGGCCCACTGCATCAGTCAGTGGGGGCATGACTTTCGCCCGGAGTACCGGCAGCTTGCGGATCTGCGCCGGACGGCGCCGGGTGTCGGGATGCAGGCGTTCACGGCGACGGCGACGCCTCGGGTGCGCGAGGACATTGTTCAGCAGCTTGGGCTGCGCGAGCCGCAGGTTCTGGTGGGGCGGTTTGACCGGCCGAACCTGACCTATCGCGTGCGCGCGCGGCGCAACGCGGCGGAGCAGTGCGCCGAGGCAATCCGGGCGATGCATCTGCGCGGCGAGGGTGGCGGTGCGATCGTGTATTGCCTCAGCCGTGCGAACACGGAGGAGCTGGCGTCGAAGCTGCGTGAGCAGTCCATCGATGCTGCGTCGTATCACGCGGGGATGGATGCCAAGGCGCGGCAGAAGGTCGAGCAGCGGTTCACCAACGAGGCTTTGGACGTCGTTGTCGCGACGGTTGCCTTTGGCATGGGGATCGATCGCTCCAATGTGCGGCTGGTGATTCACGCGTCGATGCCGAAATCGATCGAGGCGTATCAGCAGGAGACAGGGCGAGCAGGGCGCGACGGGCTCCCGGCGGAGTGCCTGCTGCTGCACGCGCCGAGCGATGCGATGCGCTGGCGGACGCTGATCGAGCGCAGCGCGATG